>CAWBWW010000002.1:0-11637 GCA_963792685.1 uncultured Gemmatimonadaceae bacterium
TGACGCGGCCGGTGACATTCCGGCGCGCACCCACGACTCCTCGAACTTCGGTCCGGGCACCCAGGACATCTCGCGCCCGTCGGCGGTCACCTCGAAGGTGCCCGTATCGTCGAAGACGAAGCGGTAGCCCACCTGATGCCGGTACATGCGTACGAAAAAGCCGGGAATGACTTCGGATTCGCCGAGCAGCGAGGGCGATGTCATCTCGGGCACGTGCGTCACCGTGCGAAGCGTCCAGCTGGGTGCGTCGCTCTCAATGGTGCGAAGCTCGGGGAACTCGACGTCGGAGCGCAGGGCGCCGCCGAACACCTGATAGGTTCTCATAGGCAGGTAAGCAACGTGGGAGACTGCCGGAATGATCCGACATTCTCCCACGTTCTCATGGCGCGGCCGACTAACCTACGCTGACCGGCGAACCATCGCGGCACGGCGGCCCACCAGGGCCTCCGCACAGCTCATTTCCAGTTCCACCGCCGATACCGCAGATGGTAAAGCCATCCGTGGTTCCGTTGAAACCGACCTGCGTCAACTCGCGGAACGAACCGAACCGTTCCACACGTGGTTTCTGGTACACCCGACCCTCCTCAGTGTCGTGTGCTGCCGAGCCACTTGCTCGGCGAAAGTACGGCCCCCGTGGCCGTTGTTTTCCAACATTTAGTGTCCGCTTGGAATTTAGTGTTCCACGCTGACTGCCGCATGAAGCGTCGGCGCTCCCATCAATGCAGACGATGTACCATGTGCAACATGTGATTGGAGCCACAATTCAGTCTGTAACGTAAAGTACAGGCTCACTGCAAAATTACTTTGCACTCCGCGAGCGTAATCGCTGACTGCACGCCTGAACTCCCTTGCATTGATCACGCCAGCGGACTCGAGAAGCGGTTGTTTGAACGCTGCGTCAACCATTGCAGGGAGATGTTCACGCATTGATCGCGCGAAGTATCCGCCCGTGACACCCGTGCGCGCCGTGCGCGGCGCGAGGATCGAATCCGGAAGCAATCCACGCATCGCTGCACGCAACAGACGTTTCGTCTCCGAGCCGCTTGAGCGCTCTTCGCGCGGGCGCGTGAGCGCGAACTCGATCACGCGCTTGTCGTAGAGCGGCGAGCGAATTTCGACGCCTTCCTCCTTCGCGAAGGTGGAAACCGCGCCGAAGACACGGGGGAAATACTGGTGCGACAGATACCACGCCGTTTCGCGATCGGCGCGCGATCCGCGCGTGATGCGTGGAGCATTGAGACGATCGCGCTCGTGGAGTGAATGCGTGCGCGCGAATCGCGAATCGATCCATGGTGGAAGCGAACGCTCGAGATACGACACGAGTGGTCGTCCACCGCGCAGCGCGCGTGCAGCAGACAGCGCGGGGCGCGGAATGTTCGGCTGAATCGCCCAGCGAAAGAAATTCCGAAAGCCCGAGCCGTTCATCCCTTTCGCGTTCCACTCTTGTCGAAGCTCGATCAGCCGTCCGTTGCGGAGCAGATCGGCGAGATACACCTCCGACACCTGGAAGAGTTGATCGCCTCCAACTCCCTCCAACGCGACGCGCGAATTCGTTGCGCGGGTGCCTCGGGCGAGGGAGCGGTGCCACATCTCGAACGGGTGCGCGAAGGGCTCATCTCGCAGTGCCGCGCGCTCTGCAGGATTGTCGAAGAACGGGATGTCCTGGATGTCGAGCCAGTGCACGTGCGCACTCCACCGCGCGGCGATCTCGCGGATGAGCTCGTCCTCGCGTCCAGGATCTCCTTCGGGATAACTGATCGACACCGGCAGCAGCTTGCGCGCGCTGTGCTCTGTATCGAGTGCGCTCGCTCCCGCCGCGAACACCGCGGGCGAGTCCCATCCGCCACTCAGCCAGATCGTCGAGTCGCCCTCGGTGTCCAGCCGCTCCGAGACGGCTCGCGTGAGCAGCCGGCGCAGCTCGATCGCCGCCTCTTCGAAGGGCGGCGCATTTCGGCTCGACGCCGGCGGCGGACTCCAGTGGCGATGCACACGCAGCGGCGCGCCGTCGCTGCGTGTGAGCGTCTCCCCGCCCTGCAGCACGCGCATGGACGCGTAGCACGTCTGCGCACCACCTCCCCAGAGTCCTGCTGCCGTCTCCGCAATGACCGCGAGATCGAGCGACGCATCTGCGCCGGGAAGCGCGAGCGCACCAGCCGGCGTGGTCGCAAGCACCAGCGCATTTCCACGACTCGCGATCGTCGAGCAGTAGAGCGTGCGCTTCCCCGAGAAGTCGCGCGAGGCGGCGACGGTGCGGGTCTTCCCATCCCACACCACGAATGCGAAGTCGCCCTCGAGATGCGCGGCGCAGTCGGCACCCCACGCGCGGTACGCCGCGAGGATGAGATGACTCGCGCTCGCGCCCGTGACCGCGATGTGGGCACGCGCGAGTGCCGCGCGGAGCTCGTCGCGATAGTAGATGCTCGCGTCGGCGACCACCGCGCACTCGCCCTCCGACACGACGAGCGCATCGCCCGAGAACGATGGCGACAGCTCCCACTCGCGTCGCGCAACCGCGAGCGTCGCGCCAGCGCCGCGCCAGATCGCGACGCGATCTTCCGCCGAGGAATGCATCGCGGAGAGCGCGCGATAGATCGTGCTGTCGTCGAACGTGGCGCTCTCCTCGCCGATCACCGCCAGGATGACGCTCACGCGTGCTCCATCACGCTGATCTCATCGAGCTCGGCGAAAGACTTCACATGCCACTCCTGATCGCCGAGGATCTGCGAGCCGTAGGCCACCCAGGCGTGCGCGGCGAAGCGGCCGCGGTTGAGGCGGACGCCGATCTTCACGATGCCGCCGTTGTAGCCGTGTCGGTCGAGAATGCGTTTGAGCGCGACGGCGCGAACGAGGCAGAGCGGACGAAAGACTCCGTGTTCGGCGGCGCGTCCAACAGCGAGGGCGAGCTGCTCGGGGCGCGGATCGGCATTGGGCGGCGACGCGGTGGCCGCGGCATCGATGTCGCCGAACGGATCGAGCGCGGCACGCGAGACAAGCTGTCCCGTGCGGCGTGTGGCGACGATGTACTGGGCGACGAGGAGCTCTAGCTGCGCTTCAGCGAGGTCGAGCCACTCGCGGGCGCTAAGCCTTGCCAGCCTGCGCAGGAACGCGGGTCGCGCTCGACTGGTCATTCTGCCCCTCCACGCGCGCCGAGACGAGCTTGTGCGCACTCAGGTCCGAGAGCAGCTCCTTGATGTCCGTTTCGATGATGGAGCGTGAGACCTCGGGGTATTCGGCCGCGAGACGCGTGCACAGCTCGTCAAACGTCGAGCAAACGGGTGGCAGCAGCTCCCACACGCGTGCACCCACGCTATTGAGACCGAAGTAGACCTCGTTGTCCGTGGAGAAGAGCACCGCTCCGTCGGACATGGCCTTGAAGAGGACTTTCGGATCGGGAACTGGCAGCATCTACTCCCCTGAAACGGACAGTGCGACGACGACCAAAGGAAACGGCACAACGCAACCAGGTCCGTGAACCGTCGTGGGCCGGCCCATGGATAGAATGTTAACCCCGCTGGGGTGGCCTAGGCGCACCGTCCGTGCCATGCGCGAGTGCAGATCGGCGCGAGGAGCTGGTCGCAGAGTTCGCGTCGGGCCTCTCTACGGCGGCTGAATCGTCGACTGGAGCCCCGCGGCCACGGCGCCGCGCGTCAATTCAACATCTCCAATGCGCGGCCGCCACAAGGAAAGGCTGAGAACGTCTGTTGTCAATGATTTTTGTAGGGTGCGCGTGACATTGACGGAGGCGCGCCTCGGCAACAGTCGCCGGGCTGTTGTCTCGCGGGCTGGAGCTCTGAGTCATAGATTGGACGCCAATGTCCGAGCTGACCGAGCGACTGCAGGCCGCTTTGGGTGACGCATACCGCATCCAGCGCGAGCTGGGTGGTGGTGGGATGTCGCACGTCTTCCTCGCCCAGGAAACAGCTCTTGGGCGCCAGGTCGTGGTCAAGGTGCTGCCGCCGGAGACCGCTGCCGGCGTGAACATTGAGCGCTTTCGCCGCGAGATCCAGCTCGCCGCGTCGCTCCAGCATCCCCACATCGTGCCGGTGCTCGCGGCCGGGCAGTCCGGCGACATCCTCTACTACACGATGCCGCTCGTGGAGGGCGAGTCGCTGCGCGCGAAGCTCGCGCGCGAAGGCGAGATGCCTGTGGGCGACGCCGTCCGCGTGCTGCGCGACGTCGTGGATGCGCTCGCTTACGCGCACGCGCGAGGCGTAGTCCACCGCGACATCAAGCCCGACAACGTGCTCATCACCGGGCAGCACGCAGTCGTGACAGACTTCGGTGTCGCGAAGGCCATGAGCGCATCGAGTGGCTCATCCTCGCTCACCTCGCTCGGCGTCGCACTCGGCACGCCCGCGTACATGTCGCCGGAGCAGGCCGCGGCTGATCCACACGTCGACCATCGCGCGGATCTGTACGCCGTGGGCGCGATGGCGTACGAGATGTTGTGCGGGCGCCCGCCGTTCAGCGGGATGTCGCCGCAGCAGGTGCTCGCCGCGCACGTGACGCTCGCGCCGGCGCCGCTCGCATCACAGCGTCCTTCGGTACCGCCGGCGCTCAACACGCTCGTAATGCGCTGCCTCGAGAAGAAGCCGGCGGATCGCGTGCAGAGTTCGGCCGAGATGCTGACGCAGCTCCAGGCAATGACGACGCCGAGCGGCGGGATGGCGCCCACCGCGGCGTCGCCGGCATTCACGAGTGGGGCGGAGGCGGCGCTCCGGCGTGCAAATCCGGCGCGCGTTGCGATCATTTTCGCGCTGGTGTCGATCGCGGTGCTCGCGATCGTGTTCGTGCTGCGCCAGCGACTCGGGCTCCCGGACTGGGTGCTCCCGGGCGCGGTGGTGCTGCTCGTGATCGGGCTGCCGATACTTCTCGCGACCGGGCGCAAGGAGCGTGAGCGCGTGATTGCCGCGGCAACGGGCACGTATCGCGTGCCCGAGGCGGGGGTCGCGAAGCATTTCACGTGGCGGAAGGCGCTTCTGGGCGGTGGACTCGCGTTCGGTGCGCTCGCCGCGATCGTGATCGGCTACACCGCGATGCGCCTGCTCGGCATTGGCTCGATCGGCACGCTGCAGGCGAAGGGGCTGATCAAGGATCGGCAGCCGATCCTGCTCGCGGAGTTCGAGAATCGCGCGCCGGATTCGACGCTGGGGCCCACGCTCACCGAGGCGCTTCGCGTAGACCTTTCGCAGTCGGAGACCGTGAAGCTGCTGGGCGGTGAGGCGGTTGGCGGAGCGCTCACTCGCATGCAGAAGCCTGCGACGATGGTGCTCACGCCGGTGATCGCGCGCGAGCTCGCGCAACGAGAGGGAGTGCCAGCCATCGTGACGGGTGAGCTCGACCCTGTCGGCAGGAGCTATGTCATCTCGGCCAAGGTCATTCCTCGGCGGCAGATGGCTCGACGTTGACGGCCGTCAGAGAAACTGCTCCGGGGGACGCAGAGCTCATTCCTGCGATCGATCGTCTGTCTCGCGCGCTGCGCGAGCGAATCGGCGAGTCACTCGTGACGATCCGGGCGGATGAGCCGCTCGAGCATGTCACGACGTCTTCGCTCGACGCGCTGCGGAAGTACTCGCAGGCACGACGGCTATCGGATGCCGGTCGCGAAGATGATGCGATTCCTCTGTTACAGGAAGCGACGACGATTGACTCGACCTTCGCGATGGCGTGGAGGAAGTTGGCTGTCATCCTTTCAAACCATGGTGCGCCATACTCGAAGATCGCCGATGCAGCTGGACACGCCTATCGGCATCGTGATCACCTGTCGGAGCTGGAGAAGCAGTCGGCCATCGCGTACTACGCCGACCAGGTGGAGAGCGATTTGCCCAAGGCAGCCGCAGCATACGAAGCCATGCTGGCGATCGATCCGGACAACACCATTGGACTGAACAATCTCTCGCTCAATCTGCTCCAGCAGCATCGCTTTGCAGAATCGGAAAGTCTCGCCGTGAGATGTATGAAGAACGGTCAGTACGCGAATTGTCCGATTAATGCGATCGGCGCCCAGTCGGCGCAGGGAGCCCTGCAGCGCGCTGACAGCTCGCTCGCTCTTTGGGAGCGCCATGCACCCAACGACCCGAGCATGCAGGCTGTTCGTGTGCTGGCTCCGTTGTGGCATCACGATTACGCGGAGGCCGAGCGTCGCGCGCGTGCGCAGGTGGGGACGGCGAAGACGACGTTCTGGAAGGACATGGCATTGGCCGATTTGGCCAGCATTGAGGGCGTGCAGGGACACCTCACCCGCAGCGAGTCGGACATTCGCGAGGCCCAGTCGACCGACGAAGCGGCAGGCGCGATGGGGCCGTACTTCCGCCGCGTGGCGCAGCTCGCGCAGATGGACATTCGGCATCAGGTGCGCGGCAGCGAGGCTCTCGCCTCGCTGGCCGACGCGCGCGCGAAGCATCCATTTGGACCGATCGATCCGACCGAACGAGTATACCCGGAGCTGGCGGTCGCGTACGCGCTCGGCGGAAAGCTCGATGAGGCCCGAAGCCTCATGGGGGAGTATGCGCGAACTGTTCCTCCGATGGTTCAGAAGGCCGATCCGGATCACTACGAGGCCCTCGGCAACATTGCTCTGGCCGAGGGTCAATTCGCGGAGGCGCTGAAGAACTTTCAGCAGATGCGAGTGGGCAACCAGTGCGTGTCGTGCGGCTTGTTCGAGATTGCGCAGACGTTCACCAAGCTCGCCCAGCCGGATTCGGCGCTCTCGTATTACCAGCAATACATCTCGTCAGGCGATATGTCGCGCATTCGCGTGGACGAGGACCATCTCGCGGCGGCGTATCAGCAGATGGGCGAGCTGTACGAAGCAAAGGGCGATCGCGCGAAGGCCCGCGACTACTATGCGAAGCTCCTGGAGCTGTGGAAGACTGCGGATCCCGAGCTGCAACCGATCGTGAAGGACACGAAGGAGCGAGTGGCGCGGCTGAGCGCGGGGCGCTCGTGACGCAGGAGCTCACCGATCGACTGCAGTCCGCACTCGGCAGCAGCTATCGAATCGATCGGGAGCTCGGCGGTGGCGGCATGTCGCACGTGTACGTCGCGCAAGAAACAGCGCTCGGTCGTCAGGTGGTGATCAAGGTGCTGCCGCCGGAGATGTCGGCGGCGGTGAACATTCGAGCGCTTTCGCCGAGAGATACAGCTCGTCGCGTCGCTACAACATCCCCACATTGTGGCGGTGCACTCGGCCGGCCAGGCTGGAGATCTGCTCTACTACACGATGCCGCTGGTGGAGGGCGAGTCGCTGCGCGCACGCCTCGCGCGCGACGGCGCACTCCCAGCGTCTGAGGCCGTGCGCATTCTGAGCGATGTCGTCGACGCGCTCGCGTACGCGCATTCGCGCGGCGTCGTGCATCGTGACATCAAGCCCGACAATGTGCTGATCTTCCGCAACCACGCGATGGTGACGGATTTTGGCGTCGCGAAAGCAATGAGCGATGCCAGCGGCACGTCGGCGCTCACATCGCTGGGAGTTTCGCTCGGCACGCCGGCATACATGTCACCCGAGCAGGTCGCGGCCGATCCGAACGCCGACCACCGCGCTGACCTGTACGCGGTGGGCGCGATGGCGTACGAGATGTTGTGTGGCCACGCGCCCTTTGCGGGGCTGCCGCCGCAGCAAGTGCTCGCGGCGCACATCATGACCACACCACCACCGCTCGTGTCGCAGCGCGCAGACGTGCCGGCCGCGGTGAGCGCGATCGTGATGCGCTGCCTCGAGAAGAAGCCGGAGGACCGCTTCCAGAGCGCGGACGATCTGCAGGCGCAGCTCCAATCGCTGGCGACGCCGACGGGCGGCATGATGCCGACGATCGCGACGGCTCCGCCGGGATTCAGCTCCGGCGAAGAGGCGGCGATCAGGCGCGCACACCCGGCGCGCGTCGTGATGCTCTTCGTCGCCGTGTCGATCGCGGTGCTCGCTATCGTATTCGTACTGCGACAAAAACTGGGACTTCCCGATTGGGTGCTTGGTGGAGCTGCGGCGCTGCTGGCGATTGGGTTGCCGATCATGCTCATGACGGGACGCAAGGAGCGCGAGCGCGTGATCGCTGCTGCGACGGGAACGTATCGCGTGCCGGATGCGGGCGTCCAGAAGCACCTCACGTGGCGAACGGCCCTCGTGGGTGGTGGACTCTCCTTCGCAGCGCTCGCCGTGCTCGTGATCGGCTACACGGTGATGCGCGTCCTCGGTATCGGCTCGATCGGCACTCTGCAGGCAAAGGGGCTGATCAAGGAGCGGCAGCCGATTCTGCTCGCGGAATTCGTGAATCGCACACCCGATTCGACGCTCGCGTCAACGCTCACCGATGCATTTCGCGTCGATCTCGCGCAGTCGCAGAGCGTGAAGCTCATGGACGGCCAGGCGGTGAGTGACGCCCTCAAGCGGATGCAGAAGCCCGAGAACGCGGGCATGACAGTCGATCTCGCGCGCGAGCTCGCGCAGCGGGAGGGTGTGCCGGCTGTCGTCGCCGGAGAGATCAATGCTGTGGGAAAAAGCTACGTGCTGTCCGCGAAGGTGCTCTCGGCGTCCAATGGGTCCGTGCTCACGGCCCTCCGTGAGACAGCGGCGAACGATGCGGAACTGATTCCGGCACTCGACCGGCTCTCGCGCGCGCTGCGCGAGCGGATCGGCGAGTCGCTCGTGAGCATCCGCGCGGATGAGCCGCTGGAGCACGTGACGACGGGCTCGCTCGATGCGCTGCGAAAGTACTCGCAGGCGTGGCGACTCGCGAATACCGGTCAGGAAGAAGCGGCGATACCGCTGTTGCAGTCCGCGACCACGATCGATACTGGTTTCGCGATGGCATGGCGCAAGCTCTCGGTGCTGATTCTCAACAATGGTGGATCGGTCGCGGAGGGAGTCGAGGCGGCCCGGCGCGCGTACGCGCATTGCGATCGACTGCCAGAGCTCGAGAAGCTGGCCGCGATCGGGACGTACTATAATACTGTTGACAACGATCAGTCGAAGGTAATGGCGGCGTATCGCGCGATGCTTGCGATCGATCCGGACAATGGCATTGCGCAGAATAATCTGGCGTTGGAGCTGGTGAACAGCAGGCATTACAAGGAGGGCGAGAGTCTCGCCGTCGCGTGCGTGAAGCGGGGAGATTCTACCAGGTGCCCGCTTCTGGCCCTGCGCGCGGAGCTCCTGCAGGGCAAGCTGACTCCTGCCGAATCGACGCTGGCGCAATGGGGACGAAAGTCGCCGGACGACCCCGAGATGCTCCAGAGCCGCGTTGAAGTCGCCAGCTGGCGCGGCGACTATGGAGAGGCCGAAAAGCTCGCGCGCGCCCTGGGTTCGGCGATGACGAGCAGTCGACAATATGAGACGCTCGCAGACGCGGATCTAGCGAGTCTCGCTTTCATCCAGGGCAAGATCGCCGAGGCGGAACGGCTCCTGCGGGCGAGTGCAGCGTTGCAGGAGGCTGGCCATGCGAACACTCAGTACCTCCTGGACATGACAGGCTTGGCGGTATTCGACCTCAGCTATCGCAACCGGCCCGCAGAGGCGATGTCGATCGTATCGGACGCGCTGGCGAAGCATTCGCTCGCGTCCATGGACGCCGTCGATCGCCCGTACTCAACGCTCGCGATTGCGTATGCGATGGCCGGAAACGTGGAGGAGGCACAGCGCCTCATGGCGGAATATCAGCACGCGGTCCGGCCGGAGATACTGAAAGGGGATCGCGAACGCTTCAATGCAGCTGGACACATTGCATTCGCTCGAGGCCATTACGCCGAGGCGATCGATGATTTCGAGCGATCGCGTGATGGATACTTTTGTCAGGGCTGTGCCAACTTCGATATCGCCCAGGCATTCAGAAAAGCGAGACAGCCCGATTCCGCTCTCACGTACTTCGAATCCTACATTGCGGCGGGTGATGTCAATCGGATCTTCGAGGATGCGCAGAACCTGGCGGCAACCTATCAGCAGCTGGGAGAGTTGTACGAGGCCAAAGGCGATCGCAGGCGCGCCATTGACGCCTACCAGAAGATGCTCGGCCTGTGGAAGAACGCGGATCCGGAGCTTCAGCCGATCATCAAGGATGTGAAGCAGCGCGTGGCACGGCTGCAGGCGACGCGGACGTAGGGCGCGTCAGGAAAAGCCTGCGCGACGCTGCGGGATGGGCGTTGCGGTTCGGAACGCGAGATAACGCTCGAGCGCCTCGCGCCGGCTCTGAAGGGAGGGATAGCCGCGCATGCGCTCCCATGTCCAAGTGCGAAGTCGCGAAGTCCACGGCGTTTGTCCGGGCTCGTCATCCTCGGCGTTCGTGTCCACACCGAACGTGCCGTCAGTATCACCGAGATCGAGCGAGTGCTGCGCGAGAATATTCAGCGCGTGAATGCACTTCCGGCCATCGTATCCAGCCTGCAGGCAGAGATCCAGCGCGCGATGATCTGCGGCGCGCTCGTTCTCCGGCCCGTACATCGCGCGCTCGATCGAGTGGATGGCGGCGGCTGCGAGCCATCCGTGATTTACACGTGCGAGCGCTGCGAGCCGGTGCGAGAAGATGCGCAGATGTCCCAGCTCGTGATGCGCGATCTCGTGTGCGATGACGAACGCCGCGCTGTCGTCGTCGGGGCATCGCTCGAGCAGACGCCGCGAGAAGTAGAATGTACTTGCCGGGGCCGGTGAACGCGGTGACAGTATCCGTCCACGGCACGACAACGACGAATCGCTCGCCCTCGCGCACGACGGATTGCAGGCGCAGCGCAACACGATCCACGCGCTCGGGCGCCCACCCGGTTTTCTCGATGACGCACTCGTCGACGATCTCGCTGTGGAGCCAGGTCCCGAACGAGAGCCCGGGCTCGATGTCGAAGTCATTGGATTGCACGGAGGTCCTCTACGAGATCGGGGCGCTGGTCTTTCGATCCTGCAGCCACCAGATCACGATCGCGAATACAATGTATGCAGCGATCGCTTGCGCTGCGATCGCCTTATCCGACGAGGGTGGCGGCGAGAAGTAGCTGCCGATCTGGATCAGCGACAGGACTACGCCAAACATGAACGTCCCTTTCGCCCGCGAGAGATTCTCGCGGAAGCACCACCAGATGGAGCCGAGGAGCAGCACGACTTCGAGCGAGATCTCGATCGCGGGTGCGTTCCAGAGTCCGAGCCCGACTTTCGCCGTGTCGCGCCAGAGTGGAAGATCGGGGCGATGCACGAGGAGATCGAGCACCCAGTGCGAGAACACGGCGAGCCCGGTGATCACACTGGAGCGCGAGGATGCGGGACGCGCGAGGAGCTGATACGCGATCGCGAAGAGGAACGACAACACGATCGCGCCGATCAGCCCATGCGTGTACGGCATGTAGTAGAGATCGAGCGGGCTCACTTTCGTGATGCCTGGGACGATCCGGACTTTTTCAATCCCGAGGAGGACGAACGGCGCCCAGAGCACGTCGAGGAACTGGACGGCGATGAAGAGCGTCCAGAGGGGGATGGTGCGATCGGCGCGTTTGGCGGCGAAGGCGGGGGCGTAGTGGCCGACGAACATGTGGAATCCTCGACGTGCGAGTCTCGCTGGAATATCAAGCGTCGATTCCACAAACAAGAACCCCGCCCGGATCATCCGTGGCGGGGTCTTCTCTAATCGGTTGCGCCTGCTATCCCACTACCACCGATAGTGC
>CAWBWW010000003.1:0-12882 GCA_963792685.1 uncultured Gemmatimonadaceae bacterium
GGAGTACGAGATCCCCGAGACGTAAGCATTGGTACACAGACAGATGTTTGCGGTGGTATACCAGTTTGGCGCGTGCGGTCTAATTCAAGGCTTTTAAGGATTGGAATGCTTGCGTTTGCGGCAGTCGGCTTGAATATTCGAACCGCGATTGCTGTTTGCCGTAAGGTACTCGGCCCACCGAGCTGGAAATGTCGAGCAACGCCGCGTACGACCCTGCCTGTCTACAATCCGATCCGTCAATCACCGTGGCCCCCACAGCAACGGGTAATTCGTTGTCTCATGCGATCTCGTCGCCGATAGCCGGGAGTGTGCTTCCCCTGGCAGAGGCGGAGCGTCAGCTGCGCACGTTGCCCGGTGTGATCGATGTGCGCATCGTGCCGGATGAGACGGGGGCGGTGAGTGAAGTCCACGTCGTGACGACGATGGAAGTGAGTCCGAAGTCGACGGTGCGAAACGTCGAGACGATGCTCAAGGCGTCGCTCAAGATGAGCGTGGACCATCGGAAAATTTCGGTTGCAACGAGTAACGAAAAGCCGCGCGAGCGCGAAGAGGCGCAACGAATTGTTGCAACCGCGCCAGTAACTGCGCCTGCTCCTGTAACGCCGCCTGTCACTATGCCTGCGAAAAGCGCGCGACTGTTTTTCGAGGATGTCGAAATACAGCGAAGTCGGGCCAAGGGCGTGATGGTGCGCGTGACTCTGAGGAAAGACGATCAGTCTTTCACTGGAGAATGCGAAGGGCCAGAGAGTCCGCGCTCGCGCGCGGAGCTCGCGGCGAAGGGAGCGCTGCTGGCGATCGCGCAGATGGAGCGCGGCCCGAGCGGCCTGGTGCTCGAGGGATGCAAGTTCATTGAAGCGTTCGACCGAGAGTTCATGTTCGTGGGAATCTCGGCGCGCGTAGGGCGCGAGAACGCACTGCTGACTGGTAGCTGCGAGATCAAGGATAGTCCGGAGACGGCGAGTGTGTTGGCCGTGCTGGATGCGACGAATAGATGGGTGAGTAGAGCCTGATCTGTGAGTTTCTGAAAACGATTTCGATGCAGCTCAACAATCAGCCATTGGAGTAAGCGACAAACACGAGTCCCCCCGTTCTCTGGTAAGCGGAGTTGAGCGGGCATGACATTAGTTGAGCGGAGCCGACCTTTGCGCGTATCCACGTTGGATGCGCGACTTTGATGTTCAAAGGGGGGTGACGCAAATGCATGTCCTAGGATTGGCACTCAAGGTTATCCGTGTAATTACTGGCGGAATGGTTGCAGCTGGGTATCAGAGTTGGTCGTAATCCAGGGCGCGGGGGACTTCTGCGATCTATGTCAAAACGCACTGTCGTGTACATCGCTATCGTAAGCATTTGCGCCGTTCTTGTGAACGGCGCATTGTTTCTGCTCACTCCCCACGTCAATGTGGTGGAGCTAAGCGCTATCCTGTGGATGGCAGGCATCGGCGTGTTTGTGCATGCGATGACGTTCCGCATGCCACGAAGCGGAACGGAATCCATTGCATTTATTCCCTTCTTAGCAGCAGTTCTAATCGCGCCGACTTGGATTGCGGCACTAGCTTCAGTTACATCGATCGTACTTGCCGCGATTGCTCGGCGCCATCCTGTTGTCAAGACGTTCTTCAACGTAATGCAGACCGTTCTCGCGATAGGCGTTGCGACGGTTCTGTTCAGACTGAGCGGGGGATCGTCCTTACTGTCCACGCCTTCGGTCGGCCTATTGCAAGGTGCGCAAGTACACGCGCTGTCCGTCTTCATTTTGATCGCTACTTTTTTTGCGATCAATACTATTCTTGTCTCAGGGGTAATCGCTGTAAACGAAGGCGGGGGAATTCTTCAAGTGTGGCAGAAGAATACCCTTTCGAATCTCCCATATGATTTGCTGTCTGCCCCGATTGTTTACCTGTTGGCATGGGTATACACAACGTCGGGTGCGGCTGGAGCGATCGCGCTTTGCATTCCGCTAATCGGCGTCCGCCAACTCTATAAAACAAACTCTGAGCTCGAGCGAGTCAATCAGGAACTTCTCGAGCTGATGGTCAAGGCGATCGAGGCGCGCGATCCCTATACGTCCGGTCATTCGCGACGGGTCGCACATTATTCTCAGCTTATTGCGCGTGCGGTCGGTCTAAGTGGGCAACAGGTCGAGCGAGTGCGAATTGCGGCACTACTTCATGACGTTGGCAAGATTCACGAGATCTATGCGCCTCTTCTGCAGAAACCCGAGAAGCTGACGCCTGCTGAGTGGGAAATAATGCAAGGCCATCCGATCAAGAGCGCCGAGCTGGTCATGACAGTTTCCCATCTTGAGGATATCGTTCTGCCCGTTCGTCATCATCATGAGAATTGGGACGGCAGCGGATACCCAGATGGCCTCGCGGGAGATCGGATCCCGTTGGCGTCTCGCATCGTGCTGTTTGCGGACACCATAGACGCTATGACTACAGACCGCCCCTATCGCAAAGCGCTCGGCGAGTCGCAAGTACGCGCTGAGCTCACGAAGTACCGCGGAAAGCAGTTTGACCCAGATATCTGCGCAAAATTGCTGAGCAGTCCAATGTTTGGCCTCTTGTTCGCGCCGGGCCAACGCATACCAACGCCAGCCGCGAGCCCGGTTGCGGCTCCCCGCGCTTTGAGAGCTGTGTAACCGAACAGTAGCGCTGTTTTATGGATCTCAGCACGCCACGAACCTTCGTGTCGTGCTTTTTTGCGCCGGTGCGTGCAGCGCAATCCTTTCTAAACGTCTCGGACGCGGTCAATCTCACTAATAGGTGATGATCGGATGGGCGTACGTCTGCCCGAATCGAAACCGATACACACGATGGCAATTTCTGAGACCTCGGTATACGACTGCTTACTTACCTCAGAGTTCTGTTGTCTTTGCAACAGGTGTCAGTCGTCGGAGTGTAGACGCAAGCGATGCCGAAATCGCCCCAACGTCCCGTCGCGAATACTGCACGTACTCGGCTGCTACAGCTCTAGCTTCTTCGGTGCGATTGGTGGAAATAAGCCCGCGAATGAGCGAGTCCGCAGTAAAGTCCTGGCGCACCGCGTGCTTTACCGAATTGAAAACCTCACGTAATGCATCGAGGTAGGCGTCGGGGATAGTCTGGCCTTTCGCAACTTCGAGTTGCACCTGAAGGGAGAGCCCGCGAGCGAGTGATCTAGGCGCATTGGATTTCGGAACGGAAGGAAGACACATCGAAAGGTATTTTTCTGCGTCTTCGAGTTGTCCGCGCTCTATGGCCAACTCTGCCAAGAAGCTCCAAGTGTTCACATTGGCAACAGTGAGGACGCCCGGTTTGCGTGCTTGAAGCGCACGTTGCAGCCATGTTTCCGCAGCAGGGTAGTCACCGTTATGCATGTGGATCGAAGCCACAATGCATGCACTGGAAGCCATGGATCCAACTGCGCTGCCCCTGGACGCGATAAGATACGACTCCTCTGCAATCGCAAGTGCGTCCCCAGAGGTTCCGTGACAACTCAAGACATGTGCGACGTGACGAAGGTGTCTGACGGCGATCGTCGGTGGACTCTTGTGCTTCGCGTAGTCTCCCAGCTCTCGTGCAAGCTCACATGCAGTTGATCCATCTCCGCTGCTGCAGTGATAAACCATCAGGAAGTAAAGACGTGCGCTTGGCTCGATGTTGTTTGAACCGAGGTGCGGGGCAACCTGCTCGTATATGCGTTGACCGAGAGCGCGATCGCACAAATTGTCTGCCGCCGTAAGCAGCCAACTCGCGGCTTGGACACGCTCTTCGGGAGAAGCATCGTTTGAGGAAAGGGCCCCCATGCAATCGCGAACCAGTTCTGGAATCGAATCTCCGTTTGCCCACCTTGCATGAAATGACATCACTACAACTTCGTCCAGCGGAGAAGGCGGCGGATGGATCGTGCTTCGCATCTTCAAGAGGTTGTCAATAACTGCTACTGCCTCCCTGGAATGCTCTGCACGCATCAATGCGCGAGCGCGTTCCGCACCGATCTGATATTTGGTTAATGGCTCATCACAGAGTTCTTCGGCCCGTTGAAGTACGGCGACTGCTTCCTCCGGCATTCCGACATCCATGAGGTGTCTCCCGCACCGACGAAGGAGCTCCACTGCGCGCGAAATCTCACTCGCGAGCAGCCAATGCTCTGCACTCTCCCAGATCAAGCTCATCGAGTGACCGATGTGCGCTTCTCTCTCCAACTCACTGGCGACAAAGTGATGGAGCACGAGTTTCACAGCGTCGTTCATTTGACTCAGTACTACAGTTGTCAGGAGATCATGGCGGCTGATGAGGTGAGCGCCATCGACGGCGAGCATTCCGCTCGTCCCGAGCTCCGCGAGTGCGTTTAGTATGGTCGGTCGGCTTACGTCTAGGCATGATGCGATTCGCTCCAAAGTTGAATGCTTTCCGAGCACACAGCAGACCTCCAGAAGGTTGCGAGCAGCGATGCTCAGAAGAAGCACACGGCTTTGTAAGAGCCTCGCCAGCGTGTCGTGCGCACGATAGCCCTGTGGGTCTTTTCGCGCTCCACGTAGCAGCTCAATGAGGAAATATGGATTCCCGCCGGACGAGGCGATGCACCATTTTATAAGCTCGTCGCTTCTCGAGCCGGAGTCAGTCGTTGACAACATGCGCGCTACATTTTCGCTAGCCTCTGCACGCAGAGGACGCAGCGATAGCGAAGTGACGTGCTCGCCGGCTACGGCAGGAGCTCGTGAAGTGAGTAAGAAGAGTAGTCCGTGAGTGATTGTCCAATTTGCAATTTCTTCAACTAGTAGAAGGGACTTGGCATTCGAGCCACTGTGCATCCTCTAGCTCGAGCAGGCAACACATTTCGCTTGACACGGCGTCGAGAAGGTCGATAAACGCTAGTCGCGCGGCGCGATCGGAAACCTCATCCCCCCCAAGCTGCTCCCTCTTTCTCGCCTCCTCCGGATCATGCGCCGTCAGCCTTCGCAGATACTGCATCGACTCCGGCGAGCATCCCAATGCCCCCGGAAGCGCCAGTAGCTTCGGCACGAGATCCACGAACGCCGAGAGTGGCCGCCTCACATCATGCGACTGACAACCGACGCGCACGATGTGCACACGCTGCAGCGCGGCCACGCGCGTGAACTCCTGCACGAGTCGCGTCTTGCCAATGCCGGGTTCGCCCCAGATCACGTACGCGCTGCCGTTGCCCGCCTGGGCTCGGGCCAGCGCGCCCGTGAGCTCGGCCATCTCTTCTTCGCGGCCGACGAATGGCGCATCGCGAACCGGGAAGATGTTGTCCTGATACGCCTCCGAGATTCTGCGGCGCAGGAGCATCGCCGGGAGCTTGATCTCGCTCGCGTTCTCACCAATGTCTTCGAGGTAGTGATTGAGAATCGACAACGCCTTCGCCTTGCTGCCGCCCAGCGCCGCAGCCTCGGCGACCGTGAGTGTTGCTTCCTCGTTGAGCGGATCCATCATGAGGCACAAGGCCGCCAGTTGCTCAGCGCCGTTCCAATCGCTCACGCGTTTACGGGCCTGCATGCCCGCAACCATCAGGCGTGCAAGTGAGGAGTGCACAGAATCCCTCTGGCGCTCCACCCAGCGCGTGAATTCCTCGGACAACTGAGGGCGGTAGCCCGGGAGGAAGCCGCCGCCAATGCTCGGCGCGATTGATTCGACTTCGGCAGGTGATTGCGGGGAGAGCAGCGCGCCGAAGTCCGTGCTGCAGAACCGCGGCGACAGGATCAGCGCCGACCGATCGGCTTTGATGTTCGCGCCCAGGGTCTTGAGCTTGTAGAGCACCTGTCGCAATCCATGCTGCGCCTGCGCTTCCGAGACGTCGGGCCACAGCAGTCGCGTTAGTTCGTCCCGCCCCACGGGACGGCCGGTTTCAATGATCAGATAGAGCGCGGTCGCGAATACCGTTTCTGCGGCTGGCGTCAGACGGGCGTCATCGATCTCGATGAGAGTCTGTCCCAAACTCTTGAGCCGCAGCATACACTCCCGGGTTGCGTCGACGAGCATCCGCTTTGCCATTCTCTGACATGGCTAGGCCACGACGTCAGCGTTCCGTCATCAAGAAATCTTCACGATACGATATCCTTTTTGCGCCTCCGCGTAAGGGTTGCTGGCTCTCAGCCTGTGCTTCCGATCCCGCCAACCCGATCCGTGCTCTTTCCCACTACGCCACCGGTCCACTCCGCAACTGCATATCGCGCAAGCACTACCTGCGCGATCCGCTCACCATGCTCGATCAATACTTCGCGCGGCGAGTCGTTCTTGAGCATCACCATCCACTCGTCCGGATAGTCGGCGTCGATCGTCCCCGGTCCGTTCGGGATGATCAGCCCACGCTTGAATGCGATCGAGCTCCGGATCCGCACCTGTGCCTCGAAGCCATCCGGCAGCCGCGCCTTGAATCCGAGCGGCACGAGCGCGACCTCGCCCGGCTCGAGGTGAAGCCGGTGCTGCGCGTCGCTCGCGCGCTCGTGCACTCTCGCGCCGTCGGAAATCCGAACCGTGCGCCCGATCAGATACGCGCAGACGTCGTAGCCCGCAGACTGCTCTGTCGCGCGCGACGGAGTTGTCACATCCGGATGGAGAGTCTCGTATGTTATGGCAGGGGCGCTGTCCGGCATGCCTCGTTTTCTCCAAATCGCGCTAAGTAGTGGCGCCGAGCGAGGTTGCGCGGCGTCGTCAGAGTCGTTCGATTATCGTGATCCCAATGTCTACCACCGACCGCCCGTTTCGCGACCGCGTCACGCACAAGCTGCCCCCTCATCTCGCAACCTGGCAACTGCCGGACGGGTGGACGTGGGGCACCGAAGGCGTTGAAGGCGAGAATCGCCACTATCAGGAACTGGTGGACGATCTCGGGCGCTCGCTCTCGCTCGTCAGCTCGCTGGATGGCGATCACGAGGCGTGGCTTCGCTCGGAGGCGCGCAATCTCGCGCAGCTCAATCACCCCGCGATCCCCACTACCTACTATTACTGGGCGCGCAGCCTCGAGCTGCAGCGCGGCCCGGGCTATCTGCGCCGCTGGATCGCCGGCGAAACGCTCTGGTCGCGTCTCTCGCGCTCGGGCGCCGAAGATCTCGCCTTCGTGCTCCAGCTCCTCCGCTCCGCGGGCTCCGCGCTCGCGTACATGCACTCGGGCGGCGCGGTGCACGGCGCGATCTCCGCGGAAACGACCTGGGTCACTCCCACGGGCCGCATCTGGCTCCTCGGCTGGGAGTGGGCGTTGCCGCGCGCGGAGATTCCTACGGAGATGTCGCCGAATCCGCGCTGGACGCCCGCGCCGCCCGAGTCGGACGGCACGTCGTGGAATCCCACGCCCGCGACCGACCAGTGGCAGCTCGCGGCAACCGCCTTCGCGGGATTCACGGGCGAATATCCGCCGCGCGATCTGCCGCCGCTCACCCTCGTGCGACCGGACATCCCGGTGTCCGTCGCCAAGGTGCTCGCGCGCGCGCTCAAGCCCGATCCCGCCCGGCGCTTCAGCACACTCGGCGCCATGCTGCGCGAGCTCGATCGCGCGGTGGGGAGTCACACGTCGATGTTCACGAGCGGCTCCATGGCCGCCGCGATTCGCGGCCCCGGCGAGAGCGAAGAAGCGCGCCTTCGCTGGGCCACCGGCGAGGACTACGAGGTGAAGGCGCGACTCGGCTCCGGCACCTTCGGCTCTGTGTGGCGCGTGCGCGATCTCGCGCTGAACCGTGAAGTCGCGCTCAAGATGCTCCACCCGGAAGTCTCGAGCGACGAGACCGCGGTGCATCGCTTTCGTCGCGAGGCGCAGCTCGCCGCGCAGCTCGCGCATCCGTCCATCGTTCCCATTTACGATTGGGACTCGAGCGGCGGCGTCGCGTGGTACACGATGGAGCTGGCCGAGGGCGGGTCACTCGCGGATCTTGTCGTGCGCTCGGGCGCGCGGTCGGTCGCCGAGATCGCGCCGCACATCGATCAGGTGCTGGACGGACTCGCGGCCGCGCACGCGAGCGGGATCATCCATCGCGACCTGAAGCCGGAGAACATCCTGATCGACCGCTATCGACGGTGGCGTATCGCCGACTTCGGCGTCGCCAAGATTCCGGGTGAGGAGACGAGCGGCACCACCGGCACCCCGGAGTTCGCCGCCCCCGAACAGCTACTCGGCGAGCCCCAGGGCACGCAGGTGGATCTGTTCGAGATCGCGGCGATCACCTACTTCCTGCTCGCGGGAAAACCGCCGTTCGGCACTGGCGACGGCCGCGCGATTCTCGCACGCGAGCTCGCTGGAGACGTCGATCTCTCACACATTGCGCCCGACATCGCCGAGTGGCTCGCGCGCGGACTCGCCGCGCGCCCCGACGATCGATTCGCGGATGCGAACGCCATGCGCGAGGCGTGGCGCGATGCGGCCGCGCGAGCCGTTGCCGCGGAGGGGCACGCGCCGTGGTGGCGCAGGTGGCTCACGCACGAGGTGTCGCTCACACAGCGGGAGAGCTAGCGCGAGGGAGCATCCGCTGGTGCGAGGATGCGCAGCACAGGCTTCCCGTTCACATCCTGCAGCGGCAGATACACGCGGTGCGTTTTCGGATCCAAGGCAACCGTGTGCGCATACGGCGCGCGGTAGCCGCCGAGTGAGGTGAGCGCGCCGTCGCGCAGCTCGAACATGTCGAGCGCGCCGGACTCGCAGGCGACGTAGAGCCGCTGCAGCTCGGGATCGAACGCGAGCACATCGGGATCGTCCGCGACTTTGAGCGTTGAGGTGGTGCGCATCGTTCGCAGGTTCACCGCCAGCAGCTTCGCGTCGCCCTCGCAGGTGACGAACGCCAGCCGGCTCGGCTCGTCGATCAGGAATCCATGCGGGTGATCGCACGCCATCGCGTAGTGCCCGACAATGTGCAGGCTCGCGGGATCGATCGCGACCAGTTCGTTCTTCGTTTGCACGGCGACGACAATGCAATGCGACACGGCATCGTAGTGCGTGTTGCCGGCCTCGCCGCCGAGGTCGATGCGCTCGACTTTCGTATTGGCGACGCCGTCAATGACGAGATCGATGCCTCCGTGCTCATCGGAGACGAAGACGCGGCGTTCGTCGGGGGAGTACGCGATGCCATCCGGGAAGTCGGCGCCAGAGATGCGCGCGATCACGGCGAGCGTGCGGTCGTCGACGACGAACACCTCGTGCTTTCCCGTGACCGAGACGTACACGTGGTGCAGCGAGGGCACGGCCCACACTCCCGTCGCTCCCGGGAAACCCTCCATGCTGCGCACGAGCGTTCCCGCGCGCGTGTCGAACACGTCGAGGCGGTCACCGTGCATGTGCGAGAAATGTAGAGGCGCCCGGTCGTCGTATCGAGGCTCTGATAGTCGAAGCGCTTCGCGGCGCCGGGGAGGGGAAGGTCGGCAATGAAGGCGAGCGGAGCGCGAGCCGATGCACCTGCGCCAGTTGGCGCGCGTGATGGACGCGACGCTTCCGGCGATCGCCAGCTGGCAGGAGTCATTGACGTGCCAGTCGCCATGCACGCGGTAGCCGGCGCTTGCGCTCGAGCCGGCGAGAGCGGAAACGCGAGCGCCCCCACTACAGAGAAGTTCGTGAGTGCGCCGCGAGGTGTCGCCCACCAAAGGCGAGAGCTGGCTCGGAGCATCGATTCTAGTCCTCGAGTGTCGGTAGTGTCTTCAGCACTTCGCTCGCCCGTGATTGTTCGCTTGCTACATCGTCGCGCCGGATTCTTCCATCTCGAAAGACAATCACGCGTTTGGCGAACTGCGCGATGTCAGGCTCGTGCGTCACCATCACGATCGTGAGCCCCGCGTCGTTCAACCTCTGAAATACTTCCATGATCTCGATGGAAGTTCGGCTGTCCAGATTTCCCGTCGGCTCATCGGCAAAGAGTATCGATGGACGGTTCACGAGTGCGCGGGCGATCGCTACACGCTGTTGCTGTCCGCCCGACATCTGCGACGGATAATGCTCGGCGCGGTCGGCGAGTCCGACGAGCGCGAGCGCGTCACTCGCGCGTTGCCTGCGTTCGCGTGCATCGATCTTCGTGTAGAGCGTCGGCAGCGCTGTGTTCTCGAGTGCCGTGGTACGCGCGATGAGATTGAACCCCTGGAATACGAAGCCGAGCTTCCCGTTACGAATCCCGGCCAGCGTCTTCTTGTCGAGGCCGAGACATCGGTGCCATCGAGCAGATATCGACCCGCGGTCGGACGGTCGAGGCAGCCGAGGATGTTCATCAGCGTCGACTTGCCGCTGCCACTGGCGCCCATGACGGCGACGAAGCCGCCGGTTTCCACCTGCACACTCACGCCGCGCAGCGCGTGCACCCGCGTCTCGCCCATGATCGTAGTACTTGTGCACGTCCTCAACGTGCAGCAGCGCGCTATTTGGCTCGTGCAATGCCATCGACACCGATCAGTGGTGTTTGGCGCTATCTGCGCACGGGAGTGCCCGGGCGGCCCGGTACTCGCCGCTGCCGACAGCGAGCCGGTCACGAGCGCGTCACCCTCCCGCGAGCTGGCCCGTGATCACCTGCGTAACTTCCGTGTACGCATGATCGGTGAGGCCGAGCGCGATTTGTACCGGCGCAATCGAGCCGTCCGCGAGTAATCGCCAAACCACCGCGCTCTCAGCCCTCGCCGGGCGCGGTGCTGCGGCCCCTCCGGGGGAGCTCGCAGTCGCTTTTCCTTCAGCATCAGTCGGTGCGGCGCCGGTCAGATCGCTGCGAATTCCAGCCTTCGCATACAGCGCATGTATCTCGTCTGAGCTCAGCGGCGGATTGTAGCGAAGTGCGCCGTTCGGCACCTTGAGAGCATTCTCCACCGTTGACACGGGCACAGTGACGTACGCCGTCATGCCGGGAAGATCTTGAGCTCCGGGTTCTCGAAGTCGATGATCGCGTCGTACGTCACCACATTCTGTACCGTCGTCGCGTTCATCCGAATCTGGCTGACCTTTCCGGTGAATGTCTCCCGTGGAAATGCATCGACCTTGAACGTCACCGGTGCCCCGACGCGGATCCGGCTCACATCGGATTCATCCGCCTTCGCGTAGAGCTGCATCTGCGCGCAGGTCCTGTGCGATGGTGAAGATCGTTGGAGCCTGCAAAGACGCTGCGACTGTCTGCCCGACATCCACATTTCTGCGCGACGACGATCCCGTCGATCGGCGAGCGGATGACCGTGTGGTCGACATTCGTCCTTGCGATGGCGACGGCCGCGTCCTTTTGTTTGATCTGGGCCTTCGCCTGTTCGACGTTCGCAACAGCGCCGGCCACCGATGCGCGAGCGGCGTCGTAATTGGATTGCGCGAGCTCGAGCTCCTGCTGCGTCGCCATGTGCTCGCCCGCGAGAGTCGCGATGCGTTCGTAGTCAGCCTTGGTCTGAAGCGCGGCGGCGCGCATTCGGTCGACGTTCGCCTTCGCCGCGGCCAGGTTCGCCTGCGCGCTCTCGAGATCTGCCGCTGCCTGCTGCAGCGCTCCCTGCAGCAGCGAGGGTTCGATCAGCGCGACGACGTCGCCCTTGTGTACGCGCGAATTGAAATCGACGTTCAACTTGGCGAACGGTTCCGGATACCTGCGATCCAACCTGCACGGTACGAACGGCGTTTACGGAAGCGGTGACGTCGACGACGTCGCGAATGCTTCCGCGCTCGACTTTCGACGCGAAGTATTCGACAGGAGTAGCACGCCGCATCGCGAACGCGGCAATGACGACGAGAGCGATCGCGCCCACGGCAATGATCCAGTGTACGCGCTTCAGCTGCATGATATCCCGCCTCCAAATGACACTCTCGGCTCGCGTCGGGTCATTCGTAGCGGAGCGCGTCGATCGGATCGAGCAGTGATGCCTTTCGTGCGGGATAATAGCCGAAGAAGATGCCGACCAGCGACTGAGAAGATCGCCGAAAGCGCGATCGCCTCGAACGAGAGCTGCATGGGCCAACCGAGTGTGTGCCCGACCACGATCGATGCGATGATGCCGAGCAGCACGCCCGCCGCGCCCCCCACCAGGCTCAGCATGATCGACTCGCCGAGAAACTGCAGCTGGATCGCGCCTTCCGTGGCGCCCACCGCGACTCGCACGCCGATCTCGCGCGTTCGCTCGGTGACGGAAACGAGCATGACGTTCATGATCCCGATTCCGCCGACGAGCAGCGAGATCGAGGCGATTGCGATGAGCAGCAGTGTGAGCGTGTGACTCGCGTCGAGCTGCGCCTTGATGACGTCCTCGGGATTTCGAATGTTGAAGTCATCGTCTTCCTCGGGCCGAAGGTGATGCCGGTCGCGCAGCAGGGCAGCCGCCTGCTGTCCCGCGAGCTTGACCGCGTCCGGCGACACCGCCGAGCAGAGGATGTCGTCGAGCCAGGAGATTCCCTTGATCTTCTTCTGCGCAGTCGTATACGGAAGGATGACGGTATCGTCCTGATCCTGGCCGCTGACCGATAGCCCCTTGGGTCTGAGCGTCGCCACGACCTTGCACGGCAGGTCCTTGAGTCGGATGACCTTGCCGATCGGGATTCTCCGCTCCGAACAGCTGCTCGCGCACCGTTCGGCCGATCACGCACACATCGGCCGCGCGCTCGACGTCGTCTTCGGTAAAACCGCGCCTTCAGTCGACCGCCCATCGCTTGATGTCGAAGTATTCGGGCGAGACGCCGCGGAAGGATGTGAACCAGTTCTGATTGCCGTAAATGAGCTGCGTTGAGGCATCAACGTTGGGCGAAACGCTCTTGATCAGCGGGATCTGGCTCTTGATTGCGACCGCATCGCCCAGGGTGAGCGTGCTCGTGCCGTGGGTGCCGGTGCGCACGCCGTTGACGGCGCGGCCACCTGCCTCGATCCACACGAAGTTGTCGCCGAGATTGTTCAGCTGCTGCTCGACTCGAGCCTGTCCGGCCTTGCCGATCGCGACGACGCAGATCACCGCCGCGATC
>CAWBWW010000004.1:0-34986 GCA_963792685.1 uncultured Gemmatimonadaceae bacterium
TCTTCTTCCACGTCTACTGGTTGGATTGCGTGTATTGCTGATGTTCACGATATCACCGTGGGCGAAGCCTGGAATCGTGCATCGCTTCGTCAACACTACTGACGTGCTCGCCACGGCAGAGTCGCTGCTCGGACTCTCATCGCTGTCGCAGTTCGATCACTTCGGGCGGCCGCTTCGTGACACGTGGCGCGGTACGCCGGACCTCGCTCCGTATACTGCGCTAGTTCCGAAACAGGATCTCGAGGAGCGCAACACCGCGCACACGCCGGGCGCGACCGCTTCCGCCGCGCTCGATCTGACCGCGCCCGACCGCGCGGACGATCGCACATTCAACGCGATTCTCTGGCGTGCGATGAAGGGAACGTCTCCACTTCCGGCTCCGCGCCAAATTTCTCTGCTCGAGATAGCGCGGACGCGTTAGCCTCCACCGACGTCGCGAGGCCGCTCGAGGGTACACTCGTAAGGCGCTGCTATAGCGGCGCCTGACGAGTTTGCGACGCGGCCGGCGTCATTCGCGGATGCGCGTCATCGGGATGACCGCGAGCGATGACATGAGCTTCGCGACGAGCACTCGCCCTTTTTCGGGATCGTCGGCGTAAACCTGGCCTCCGAGACTACCACAGTCTTCCAGATTTGAGCACGACGGCGCGGGAGAACAGGCGCGCGCCGCGCGCAAGCGGCAGAACTTGATCTTGAACTCTATCGTGATGACGTCGCTCCCTTGCGGGATCACCGTGTACGCGGCGCTTCCGGCGGTGTGATCGGCAAGCGTCGTCACCGCGCCGGCGTGAACATGGCCGTGCTGGGCCAGCGCGGGCGCGATCGGCATCGATGCTTCGCACCAACCTTCACCGGCTGCGTCCGCAGTGATGCCCAGCAGCGCCATGAACGGCGCATCTTCAAAGAGCGCTCGCACCCGCGAGATAGAGTCGAGTCATCCATCGTTCGGTCGGCTGATTGAGGTGGACGTGCGAAGATAACATCCCAAGGGCAGTAGGATGGGATCGCAGAGTGCGCTGGACGCACGTATCTTCGGCGGATGCATCTGGACTCTCAGTCGGCACGCTGCGATTAGCTCGGCGACGATGGCGGCGACCGCCCGATAGTCGTGATCGGCGGCACGAACGTAGACCTGAAGAGCCGCACCCGTGATCGAGCCGTGCTCGGCACGAGTAATCCCGGATCGACACGCCTGACCTGGGGCGGGGTCGCGCGAAACGTCGCCGAGAACTTGGCACGACTCGGCGCGCGCGCGATTCTCATCAGTGCAGTTGGCACCGATCCGCTCGGCGGCCAACTGGTTCGGGAGACGGGATTAGCGGGTGTCGATGTTTCCCACGTGACGCAAAACGGCCGTGACACCGGGATGTACACCGCGATTCTCGACGTGGACGGCGAGCTGGTCGCAGGCGTCGCGGCGATGACCGCCGTCGAGTCGATCTCACCCGATTCTATCGAGAGCCACGCGGAGATCATCGCATGCGCGCAAATAGTGGTCGCGGATTGCAATCTCGCCGCGCCCACGCTCGCTCGCGTAATCACGCTGTGCGAGCGGCTTGGCGTTCGGCTCATCGTGGATCCGGTGAGCGCACCAAAGGCGGCGCGTCTCAGCGAGGCGCTCGCTGCTGGCGGAAAGGTCCACACCGTGACTCCGACGCTGGACGAGCTTGGATCGCTGACGCCGCACGCGGAGGCCGACCGCGCGAACGCAGCGGCTTCGTTGCGCCGGTTGGGCATCGAGATTACATGGCTGCGGCTTGGCGCGAGCGGAAGCGTGCTCTTGAGTGATCGAGCGACATACCAGCTTCCCGCGTTGCAGACAGGCGAAGTGGCAGACGTGACCGGCGCCGGCGAGTGCGATGCTCTGCGGCCTACAGCCTTCGCGGGATCGCAGGGCGGTGCTTCCGTGCTCGAGGCAGCCAGATACGGCCACGCGGCGGCGGCCATCACAGTTATCTTCTGTCCGAAACGGTGAGGCCCGCGAGATGAGCCCAGTCAGCGCGATCGAAGCCGTGCTGGCGTCGGTCGGGCTAGAGAAGCTCCTCAGGTCATGAGCATCGGCAACAAAGAAGTGGTATCCATCGCGCCCGAAGTGGCGCGACGCCCTCGCCAGCGGCAAGGGAGTCGTCGCTCTCAAGAGCACGATCATCAGTCACGGAATGCCGTATCCGCAGAACGTCGAGACGGCGAACGCCGTCGAGGCAGATCGTGAGCGAGCGGCTGGCGCGGTTCCCGCCACGATCGCGGTCAGTGCGACGGGCGTTCCGCGCGTTGGCCTCGACGCGCGCGCGCTCGGGAGCTGTTGGGACTTGGCACAGACGTGCACAAGATCAGCATTCAGAGATCTGCCGGTCAACGATCGCGATGCGGGCAGCACGGCGCGACGACGGTCGGCGACGACGATGCGCATCGCCGCCCTCGCCGGTGGTGCAGCGTGTTCGCGACCGGCGGAACCGGCGGCGTGCATCGCGGAGCGCAGCGCAGCTTTGACATCAGCGCCGATCTCACTGAGCTCGCGGGTAAACCGACGTTGCGGTGGTGAGCGCGGGCGTGAAGAGCATCCTCGACATCGCACTCACTCTCGAACGGCTCGAGAGCTGGGTGTACCGGTGATCGGATATCGCACGCGCGAGTTTCCGGCATTCTACTCCCGCTCGCGGGCCAGCCGGCGCCACTCACTCTCGATCGCCAGAAGAAGTCGCCGCCGTGATGCACGCGAAATGGAAGATGGGGCTCAAGCGGGCGGAATTCTCGTCGCTAACCCGATCGCGCCCGAAGCCGAGATCAAGCGAAGCGAGATCGATCCGATCATCGCGCAAGCGCTCGATGACATGAGCGGCCGTGGTATAGGTGGCAAGGAGGTCACGCCCTTTCTTCTGGCGCGCATCGTCGAGATCACGGGTGGACGCAGCCTCGAAGCGAACATTGCGCTCGTCAAGAGCAATGCGCTGCTCGCTTCGGCGATCGCCATCGCATACGCAGCTCAACATTCGGCGGCGTGACTTCGGGATCTGCGAAGCGTTTCTCGATCCGCGTATGTGAGCCGCAAGATGCCGAGGCGCTCGCGGAATTAGGAAAGAATTTGTTCGTGCAGGCCTACGGCGCGAATCATCCGAGCCTGACCGCAGTGTGTACCTTCGCTCCGCCTATGATGCGCCCAGTATCGCTCGAAGATCGGCGATGGCGCGCTTCACGTCGTACTCGCGGAAGGCGCCGACGGCAACCCCGCCGGTTACGCGTCGCTGCGCGAGACACGTGTCTCGCCTGACGGAGTGATCGGTTCGCGTCCGATCGAGATCCTGCGTTTCTACGTGGATCAAGCGTGGCACGGGTCCGGATTGGCGGCGGCACTGATGACGTGTTGCGAGGATCTGAGGCGCGACGTCGCGGAGGCGACGTCCTGTGGTTGCAGGCTTGGCAGGAAGCAGGGGCGTGCGCTCGCGTTCTACCGTAAGGCCGGTTTCGAAGTGGTCGGCACGACGCAGTTCCGTTCGGAGCGCGCGTCGATGACGATCACGTTCTCGCGAAGCGCATCTGACGGGCGAGCGTCACACGCGGTCGGACCGAAACAGCGAGCGTAACCGGCCGACCACCGTGTCGGGCGCGCGATCGACGGCGGTCGGCGCGGCTCCGTCGCGCGGAAGATCGCGCACGGCGAGCTCGCCCGCATTCACGGCGAACAGCCGCGACTGAACATTTTCGGAAGTAGTCCCGAGGAGGAGTGCCGCCTCTTCGTGGGAGTAATGCTCGACGCAGCAGAGCAGTACCGCGGCTCGGTCGTCGAACGAGAGCGCCGCAAGATCGAGCTCGCCCCGCGCCGGCGCGTCGCCGAGCGTCTCAGTGAGTGCGCGCATGTACTCCTCGGCGTCCTGATCCGAGGTTCGTAGCGCACCGCTCCGTGCGGATTGAAGAGCCAAGCGAAGTGCGATTGCGTGAAGCCACATCCGCGTTCCGCAATCGCCTTCGACCTGCGACAGCGCCGACGCCGCGGCGGCAATGGTTCGTTGGCAGAGCTCTACCGCATGAGCTGGGTCGCGACACAGCCGCAGCAGAAGAAGATAGACCTGGCCGGCGTATTCGTGCACGACCGCCGCGGTAGTCCGCGTGCCCAGGCCAATTTCCCTGCGATCGTCTCTCGATTCGCCATCGCTTCGCGCATACCTCCGTTGATGCTGGAAACCTGGGAATGGTTTGCCTCCGGCTAACGATATACGTCCCGGTCTCCATTCATCGTAAATAATTCGGCTACAACGTGTATTGGTCGTCGGAAAGACGGCCCTCTCTACCTCTTTACAAATCGTCGATCGATTTTGGCCAGTCTTGCTTGAGAAGCCGTGAGATCGCGCGGTCCGCCAAGAGTTTACCGCCCGTCTGGCAACGAGCGCAGTAGTCGGTCTCGTTCGCGGCGTACCTGATACGCTGCACCGGCGAACCGCAGACTGGGCACGCCTCGCGAAACTTGCCGTGCACGGCCATCTCTGGACGAAAGGCAGTCACCTTCTCCGGAAAACCGCCTGCGGCTTCCCGCTCGGAGACGCTCAGTCCATTCGCGAAGAACGTCGCGACACGCATGGTACAGCCTCGCGACCTCGTCTTCGGTCGCTCGCCCAGTCAGCATGAGCGGTGACAGTCGCGCTCGGTGCAGAATCTCGTCGGAGTATGCGTTGCCGATCCCGTCGAACAGACGCGGATCCGTGAGCGTCCGTTTGAGCGTGTGGCTCTCGCTTCGCAGCCGCGCCGCGAACGCAGCAAGATCAATCTCGAAGACGTCGAGGCCGCCGCGATCTATCTCGCGTAGCGCGTCGTGACCGCGCACGAGCGACAGGGATGCTCGGCGCGTTGTTCCGGCTTCTGTGAGAACCACCTTGCCATCCGCGAGCTCGAGTGCCGCGAGCGCAAGCTTCTTTGGAGGTGCTTTCGACGCAGGTAGCCAGCGAAGCCGTCCCGCGATCATGAGATGAATCACGATGAACAGCTCTCCAGCAACACCCACGACGATGCGCTTGCCGATTCGCCCTACGGATTCCACCCGCGTGCCGGCCACGGCCGCGACGGGCGGATCGACTGTGCGAAGCACGAACGGATTGAGAACAACGAGGCGCTCGAGCTCGCGGCCTAGTATGCGCGATTCTAGCGCCTCGACGTAAACGGTGATGTCGGGAAGCTCGGGCACGATCGGGTGCTGATGCTCAGGCTGATCCGCGCACGAGCCGCAGCTCTGCGACGGCGCGCTTGCGCTGGTCGTCGTCGAAGGCGTTCTCGCTCTCGGCGACCACGAGCGTGGCGACGCCATTGCCAATGAGGTTGGTGATGGCCCGCGCCTCGCTCATGAACCGATCGACTCCCAGCACGAGCGCGATCCCTTCGATCGGCACCACGCGCACCGCGGCGAGTGTGCTCGCGAGCACGATGAATCCGGAGCCGGTGACGCCGGCGGCGCCTTTCGACGTGATCATCAGTACTGCGAGGAGCGATAGCTGCTGCGTGATCGAAAGGTGCACGTCGAACGCCTGCGCGATGAAGATCGACGCCATCGAGAGATAGATCGACGTGCCGTCGAGGTTGAACGAATAGCCGGCTGGAATCACGAGTCCCACCACCGACTTGGCGCAGCCGTACCGCTCCATCTTCTCCAGCAGCTGCGGCAGCGCGGCCTCGGAGCTCGACGTGCCGAGCACGATGAGGATCTCCTCGCGGATGAACTTGAGGTAGCTCCAGAGCGAGAAGCCGTACACACGCGCGATGGCGTTGAGCACGACGAAGATGAACAGCGCCATCGTGACGTAGACGCACAGCATCAGCCGCCCGAGCGGAAGCAGGGTGGCGATACCGAATGCGCCGACGGTGTACGCCATCGCGCCGAAGGCGCCGATCGGTGCGACGCGCATCACGATCGCGATGATGCGGAAGAAGATCTTCGCGAGCGCATCGAGCGCCGCGATTACCGTCGGCGCTGTACGCCGATTCCGGTGATCGCGATTCCGAAGAGGACTGCGAAGAAGACGATCTGAAGCATGTCGCCGCTCGCGAAAGCGGCGGCGATGCTCGGCCGGAACGATGTGCGTGACGATCGCGACGAAGCCGACGATCTTTCCCGCCGCGACGTACGAGGAGACGTCGCCGTGGCGAGCGCGCGCGACGTCGAGGCCGTCGCCCGGCTGCATGACGTTCACGACGATGAGCCCGATCGCGAGCGAACGAGAGAGTACGATCTCGAAGTAGAGAAGCGCCTTTCCGCCGACGCGCCCGAGCTTCTTCAGGTCGTGCATGTTGGCGATGCCGAGCACGATCGTGAGGAAGATGACCGGCGCGATCGACCATCTTCACGAGATTGATGAACGTGTCACCGACCGGCTTCATCGCCTTCCCGGCGTCCGGAAAGAAGAGACCGAGGAGCGCGCCGATCGCAATCGCGGTCGAGGACCTGAAAGGTGAGGTTGCGATGCAACCGGCGCATGCGGCTCCGAAGAGGTGGCCGCAGAAGCGTCGCGCGGCGGCGGGAAGCATACGTCGCATTCCGCCGCCGCGCCACTCCCGCACAGTGCTAGTCGGACAAGCACCGCACCGAGCTCGCGGCAATGGACAAAGCGGACGAGTAGCGCGGCGATTACAGCTGCTTGACGAGCTTGACGGGAGCGGTCATTCGGTAGGCGTCGAGCACGAGCTCCGACAGTGAATCCCAATCGACCCTTTTATCGAGAAATACGCCGACCCAGCCTTTGGGTCCGACGTACGGTGGCAGGAAGTAGCGATCGGGCTCCGCGCGCAGCAGCGCGTCCTGCGTCACGTGCTTGGCCTTGATCCACACGCCTGGCCGCCCCGCACCATGATGCTTGTTCGCGGCGGCATACATCGCAAAGATCTTATTGCGCACGCGGAAAGTGGGCTCGCCCCACGCTTCGACTTCGTGGGCCTCGGGAAGCGCGAGCGACATCTTGCGCAGCCGCGCGAGCGGAGACGGAGTCATGTTCGGAATCTAAGCCGCTGTCTCAAAATCGCACCGCCGTGATTCATTCCCCCTTGCGCGACGAGTTGGACGCACGGATCATGATGGCGCCACGCCTTTCTACGCGGAGTCCAACGGTGCGACGCTACGTTCTCACCATAACGTTCTTGTTGAGTGCCACGGCGGCGAATGCGCAGAGCCTGGCACGAGTAGTCGGATCGGTCGGCGGCGTGGTACGCGACGTGGATAATCGACCTGTCCCTTTCGCGAACATCGTGACCACCGACTCGACACTTGGCACGGTCGCCGATGACACTGGATGGTTCAAGATCGACGGGCTGCACGCAGGCACCGACACGCTCACTATCCGCCGCGTGGGCTACGAGCCTTTGACGTTCGCGGTGGGCGTCGTCGCTGCGTCGACGGTATGGCTCGCGGTGAAGATGGTCCCGCTCCTTCCGGTGCTCGAGACAGTCAAGGTTGCCGAGAGCGCGGCGGATGCCGATCCCGGTCTTGCACGCACGGGCTTTCTCAAACGGATGAAGAGCGCGCCAGGCCATTTCATCACACCGGGCGACGTCGCCACGCGCAATCCGTCGACGCTCGGCGACATCATGCAGAGTCAGCCGTTCCTCACAGTGTCGCGATCGGGTGCGCTCGTTTCGAGGCGAATAACCTCGATGCGCGGCGGCGGCTGCGCGTTGAACGTGTTCATCGACGGAATACGGACGAGTGCGCGCAACGGTTACCCGATCGTCGGCGGGGACATCAAGGCCGTCGAGTACTACGAAAGTCAGTCCAAGACGCCGGCCGAGTTTCAGTCTATCGGTGCGGGCGGCGGGTGTGGAACCGTACTCGTGTGGACCAAGGCCAACTAGTCACGCCGGCGCGCGCACGCGCTTGGAGACGCGCGGCCGCGCGAGCGCGTACGAACCGAGCACGAGTATCGCCGCGATCGCCTGGGCCGCGAGCGTCTCGACCGTTGGGAAGATGGCGAACCAGAGTCCCATCCACGACGGGATGATTTCGAGCAGTGACGGGATCACCGTGGTCGGGATCCAGTGCGCGAGCTGCATCTCCTGCGCCTGCTCGCCTACCATCACGAGAAGGACCACGCCGAGCAGCACTCCGGTAGCGACGAGCATCTTCTTGTAAGGAAGACGGCGCTGTGCCACGAACGTGAGTATCGCGACGATGATCGAGAGTGCCAGACCGAACAAGACTCCTTCCAGCACCGGCGTAGTACCGAGCTTGAGGCGGTACGTCTGCAGAAACAGCACGACCTCGAACCCTTCGCGATAGAGCGAGGTGAAGCCGAGCATCGCGAGACCGGTACGAACCCGGATAGGCGACTCGGCGTCGATTCCGCCAAGCAGCTTCTTTTTCTTTCGCGTGTGAAGTGAGATCCAACCAGTCCAATAGACCTTATGGAAGAACCAGTTCATCACGACGAGCAGAACGAGGATAGCGAGCAAGCCTGTTGCCGCCTGCAGGTCAAGTGCTGGGACGCTGTCAGTGAGCTGGTTCACCAATCCTACGACGATTATCCAGGTGATCAGCGTAGCGATGAAAGCGAAGCCGGCGCCGGTCGCAACCGGCTTTCGGAACGACGACTCGGTGCCCACCATGCTTGCCGTGAGCGCCGCGAGCACTAGGATCCACTCGAGGCCTTCTCGAAACACGAGGACCGCAATGTCGACCGAGGCGGCCAGCGAGTTGGGAGGCGGATTTTCAGGGTTGGGGCTGCCGCCGGCGGCCACCGCCTGCCAGACCAACACCGCGAGAACGACCAGTACACCTATGCCGATCGCGACACGTGTCAGGATTCGGCGGGAGGTCGTTGCGGTGTATGAAGTAGAAGCCACTCTGTGAAAAACAGGGAGGGTGCCGGCGATTCGGGCAGCCGGTGCCGGATGTAGTTCGCTGTAGCTAAGCTAGCCGGACGGGCGTCTTTACGGCACCAACCCGCAACTCCACAGCTTTCCGATGTTATTCCCGGCTCGACTCTTCGCGGGCGCGCTCGCCGCAGCGCCCGACAGTCTTCCGGCGACAGTCCGCGGCATCGTCGCCGACAGCGCTGGCCACCCGGTCCCCACCGCCAGCGTTGCGCTCGATAGCGGCGGCTGGCACCCGGTTGCCCAGGACGGGTCGTTCACGATCGCTGGCGTCTCCCAGGCCGGCATCTCCTCCTCATTCGCTCGGCAGGCTTCGCGCTCGATTCCCTGCACTTCAAGGCCGAGCGCGGTGAGACGATCGCGATGAATCCGACGATGCAGCACGTCGCTACGTTGGCGGAGGTGACGGTCACCGCGAAGGTCGACACCGCTCGCCCTGCCGTTCATCAGCTCGATTGGAACGAGGGATTCGATCATCGCCGCCAGACTAACATCGGCGGTGTCTTCATCGACGAGGCGATGGTGCGGCGCAAAACAGCCTCGCGAATGACCGAGCTTCTGCGCGGCGTTCCCGGCGTGACTCTCGCGCCCATCTACGACGATTTTGGTGGCTACACTTACAAAGTCGTCATGCGAGGCGTGTCCACCACGGGCGGAAAGTATTGCCCGATTCAGTACTATGTCGACGGCCATCCATACGACATCGACGACATCGACCATTTCATGAGCCCACGCTCGGTCGCGGCGATGGAAGTGTATCCGGGATCGTCGCACGTCCCCGAGCAGTTCAAGGGAGGCGGCACGGCACGGTGCGGCGTAATCGTGATCTGGACTACGAGCGCGAGGAGTACCGGCACGTAGCGGTCATTGGGCGGAATGGCGAGGCAACGTCTGAAGCGACTCGACGGTATCGACGTCGAATGCGGCGCACGGCATATCGACCGAATCACGTCGCTCCTGGCTCGAAGCCACCCTCCCGCGCCGGAGTCTCCGGTAAGCGAATCGGTGAGAGCATCGCAATATTCCATTCCGATTAGCGCCGGCACACCGAGCGCGCCGCCGTAACGCGCCGCGGCGATACGCGCGCCGACGACGAACCTATCGACGAGAAGCCGCAGCATCGTACCATCGACGAGCGGTTGGTCCGCCGTCGTGACAGAACCGCGTCGGCGCCATGTTCGCGTACGGCGCGCAACCCAACCCGAAGCGACGAGGAGAGTCCGTCGCGCCATTTCTCGTTGCGAACGACGATCACTCGATCTACACCTCGCACCGCCTCGGCTACTTGGTCGGCATGCGAGCCTACAACTACAACGACATTCGCCAGATCCGCAGCAGCTGCGGCACGTACGGCTCGGAGTATCAACGATTCACCACCGATCATCGCGAGCTGCTTGGGACTTCCGAAGCGTGTCGCTTCACCTGCAGCGAGTACTACCGCCACTATCTTCGGCGCGCTCGTCGTCACGCCGTCGCGGGCTGCCCCGCGAGCCTGGACGAATCGTGAATCGGCGCGCGCCGGTCGCGCAGGCTTCCGCCGCCACGTCCGCTCACGATCGCAGTAGCCTCGGCGACTATCGAAAGCGCGATAGCTTCGGGGCCGTCGCCGCCCACGTCGAGCCCTATTGGGCCATAGAGCCGGCCGAGCTCCGCCTCACCGTACCGCTCCCCGCGCTGCTCGAGCTCACCGATCATGCGCTCGGTTCGTCGCCGCGGGCCCAGCACGCCGACGTAACGAGCCGGTGATCGCAGTAGCGCACCTACGTACTCGACGTCGCGCGGATAGTTGTGTGACATGACGACCGCGACGGTACGCGTGCCGATGTGTACTGCGTCGCACAGCTGCTCCGGACTTGCGCACTCGATTACCGTCGCGAGCGGAAAGTGCTCGGGATGAGCGTGCGCTACCGGTCGGTGGTCCACTACGGTCACGGTCCATCCTTGCCGAGCGGCGAGCTCGGCAACCGGAACGGCATCAGGGCCACTGCCGCATACTACGAGATGCACCGGTGGCGAAGTGGTCTCGAAACAGATCTCGGCACCCTCGACCTCGCGCGCCGTACCGCGACGTCCAGCGTTCACCGCGTCCGCTACACCCTCGCGCGCTGCCCGAGTCTGGGCGTCGTTCCAATCGCCGAATCGCGCGATCTCGCGGCTCGCGCTGTCGAAGAGGATGCGCGCGCCCGCGCCCTCGCGCTCGCACCGGGTCGCTAGGACCGCGACGTCGTCGAGCGATTCCACCATCGCGAAGAAATCAGCGAGCACGTTCGCGCGCCTGCTAGGAATTCGCTCGAGGAGAACATCTACCATTCCGTCGCAGCCGAGGCCGAGCCCCCAGACGAGGTCCTCATCGGAGCGCGTGTCGTAGCGCACTATCTCCGCGCCCCCAACCGCGAGCTGGCGCGCGCGCGCGACGAGATCGGCTTCGAGGCATCCACCGCTCACGAGCCCGAAAGCCGAGCCGTCCGCGCGAACGACCATTCGCGTGCCGACTGCGCGGTAAGCGGAACCCTCGATGCGCACCACGCTCGCGAGCGTCGCATCCTCGCCGCGTTCGGAGGCGCGTCGCAACTCGTGAACGATGATGCTCTCGTCTCTCATGTTATAGAAGCTTGTCGAGTGTGATTGGAAGGTCGCGCACGCGCTTTCCGGTCGCGTTGTACATTGCGTTGGCGATCGCCGCCGCGACTCCGGTGATGCCGATCTCGCCCGCACCCTTCACCCCGATCGGGTTCACGTAGCTCGCGTTCGTCCACGAAACTCACGTCGATGCGTCCGATATCGGCATTCACCGGGACGTGATACTCGGCGAGATCGAGTTCACGTAGCGGCCGCTGCGTGATCCATATGCGTCGTGCTCGTGAAGCGCCATCCCGATGCCCCAAACCATTCCGCCGAGAACTGGCTGCGGGCGGTTTTCGCATTCAGGATCTTCCCGACACCGAAGCAGCGACCACTCGCGAAACCTTGATCTGCCCAAGGTCGGCATCGACGCGAACTTCGGTGAAACGGCGCCGAACGCGTACATCGAGTACTGCTCCTTCTCCGCTCCCGGTTTGGAGTCGGCCTCGCCTCGACGGTTCCCTGCCCGGTTCGCGCTCAACGAGTCGCTGCGAAGGTCTCGCTCTGCGACGCATCTGTAGCGCGAAAGCAATTGCCACTGGAGAACGATGTCTTGCGTACTCGCCGGACAACGGAGACCGCGCGTCGCCGATTGCCATCTGCGATGAGCTTTTCCGTGCGCCTGGGCGGCGAGCGTGCACCGCCGATCCGGTCGACTCGCGGCCGTTATGCGAGCCCCCCGACACCGGCGTCTGCGGCAGTCCGTGTCGCCAAGCTCGAAGCGTACTGATTGACCGGAAGGCCAAGCGAGTCGGCAGCGATCTGGGTCATGATCGTATAGGTGCCCAACCGATATCCTGAGTGCCGGCGCGACCGAAGACGTGCCGTCCGGAGTATCAGCCGCGCCGACAGTGGAAGAAGGGCTCGCGCGTGCTGGATAAGTCGCCGAGTCGCCATCCCGCAGCCCACGAGCCAGTTGCCCGTCGCGCATGGACCGCGGAGTCGACGCGCGTCGCGCACCAGCCGAATTGATCGGCAGCCGACGCTGATAGCATTCGCGCAGAGACTTGCTCGACCACGGTGTTTCCACTCTCCGGATCGGCTTCCGCGTAGTTCTTCAAGCGGAACTCGACCGGATCCATCTTGAGCGCGTACCGCGAGCTCATCCATCGCGCTCTCGAGCGCGAACGTGCCGGTCGACTCACCTGGCGCGCGCATGAAAGTCGGCGAGCCGACGTTGAGCCTCACGAGCGAGTGGTCGGTCTCCGCATTCGGCGAGTCATAAAGGATTCGTGTCTGCATCGCGCTCGGCTCCAGCCAATCTTCGAGCATCGATGTCGTCGACGTGCAATCGTGTCGAATCGCCGTGAGCTTGCCGTCGCTCGCAGCACCGAGCGCAACTCTCTGGCTCGTGCGAGGTCTGCCGCCGACGGGCCCGAACATCTGCTTGCGCGTCACGACGAGCTTCACTGGTCTGTGGATCTCGCGCGCCGCCATCGCCGCGAGCATCACGTGCGACCAGGCTCCTCCTTTGCTACCGAAACCGCCGCCGGTGAAGTGCGACACGACTCTGACATTTTCTGCGGGAACTCCGAAAGTCTTCGCCACAGTACCCCGCACGCCGAATACGCCTTGCGTCGAGTCGTACAGTGTGAGCCTGTCGCCATCCCACGCTGCAAGCGTGTTGTGCGGCTCCAACGGATTGTGGTTCTCGAACGGTGTGGAATACACATTGTCCACCCGCACCGCCGCCTCACGCATCCCCAGCTCCACGTCACCGCGGCTGGTCGCGCGGGGCTCGGTTCCAGTAGGATGCACGGCGTCGCCGGGCGCGTGCGGGCCCGTAGCCATGTCGAGCTCGGCTTTCTCCGCAGCGTATGTCACGCGAACGAGCAGCGCCGCAGCGATCGCCTGCTCGAGAGTCGCTGCGACCACTACCCCGATCGGCTGGCCGTTGTAATGAACGCGATCGTCCTGCAACAACGTTGGAATCCGTTGCGCGCGCTGAGTGGACCCACCCGATTGGCCGCCCTTACCGCTTTGACTAGTCTGGCCGGACTCACCTGACTGTCCAGATTGACCACCCGCCGGCGACTTAGCACCGCTATTGTCCGTCGGTGCCGAGCCGGCTGCGGCACCTGTCGGCTTTTGCGCCCCTTGAAGCCGCGGCGCGTTGAACGGAGTGAATATTCTTATCACTCCTCCCGCTGCTTCCGCGACTGCGGTATCCATCCGCTGTATCCGGCCCGACGGAATGGTGCTCGTGACCATCACCGCGTGCGCGACATTCTCGACCGGCATCTCCGCGGAGTATTTCGCGGCGCCGGTGACCTTGAGAGGGCCGTCGATTCGGTCGAGCGGAGTGCCGACGCTCGGGCTCATCGTCGCATCGCTCATGCGATCACCTCCGCGAGAGCGCGCACCAGCGTGCGCTGGACGAGCTCTACTTTGAACGCGTTATCACGATGCGGCACCGCACCGTGTACCGCTGCCTCGGCGGCCGCGCGGAATGTCGCCACCGATCGCCGGCCTGCCCGCAACGCGCCTCCGCTTCGTGCGAGCGCCATGGCTTGGTGCCGACGCCGCCGAGCGCGACGCGCGCATCGCGGATCGTCCCGCCCTCTGCGTCGAGCGCGACTGCCGCGGCGGCGAGCGCGAAGGCGAAGCTCGCGCGGTCGCGGACCTTTTAGGTACAGTCGAGCGGCGAGCGAACCGAGCGCCGGCACGTCGATCGCCGTGATGACGTCGCCGTGCGCGAGCGTCGTTTCGCGCTCCGGATGCGCGCCCGGAACGACGTGGAATCGCGCGAACGGGATCGTCCGCTCGCGCCGAGCCGCGCCGCGCACATGCACGATCGCATCGAGCGCCGCGAGCGCGACGGCGAGATCCGACGGATGCGTCGCGATGCACTGTTCGCTCGTGCCGAGGATCGCGTGGATGCGATTGCACGCCGTGCGATCGCCGAGCATCCGGAGCCGGGCTCGCGCTTGTTGCACGGCATCGCGGTGTCGCGGAAGTAGTAGCACCGCGTGCGCTGCAGCACGTTGCCGCCCATCGTCGCCATGTTGCGCAGCTGCCCGGATGCGCCAGGAGCAGCGACTGGCTGACCATCGGATAGCGTTCGCGCACGCGCGCGTCCCACGCGACGTCGCTCATGCGCGCCAGCGCGCCAAGGCGCAATCCGCCGCCCGGAGGTCGGTGACCGAGTCATCGACGCGTCACGCGCGACGAGCGGCATTGATGTCGACGACATGCGTCGGCCGCTCGACGTCGAGCTTCATGAGATCGATGAGTGTCGTGCCGCCGGCGACGAACCGCGCTCGCGCGTGGCAGCTTGCCGCGCACGTGCGCCGTCGAGGTCGCGCGCGGCCGTATAGTCGAACGGATTCATACCGCGCTCCGCGTCGCCCTCCGCGCCGTCTTCGCGCATCCTGAATCGCCGCGACGATGCCGGGATACGCGCCGCACGGCAGATGTTGCCACTCATCGCCTCACGCACGTCATCGTCGCCCGGACCACACGGTTCGTGCAGCATCGCGGTCGCCGACATGATCTGGCCCGGCGTGCAGTAGCCGCACTGAAAGCCGTCGTGGCGATGAACGCCTGCCTGCACCGGGTGCAGCTCCTCGCCCGTCGGGCGAGCCCTTCGATGGTCGTGATCTTCTTACCCTGCTGCATCACGGCGAACGTCAGGCACGAAGCGCCGGCGCCCGTCGAGGTGCACCGTGCAGGCGCCGCACTGCCCGTGGTCGCATCCTTTCTTCGTGCCCGTCATTCCGGCGTAGTCGCGCAGCGCGTCGAGCAGCGTCACGCGCGGCTCGAGCGTGAGCGGCACGTCCTGTCCGTTGACGTTGAGCGTCACCGGCTGAGTCGCGGCGCCCGCGTCGTCTCCGCGGCCTTCGCCGCTCGCCAGGGCGTGTCGAGCTCGCGGGCTCGAGCGACATCGCCATCGCCGCCCAGCGCCGTCGCGACGAACTCGCGCCTGCTCCACGTCGGCGCGACCCCTCTTCGCCCTCGGAAAGCGAGTCGGTCATGGCGGCGAGTCACCGGGTCGCGGCAACGCAGCCGGAACCGCGTGCCGCCATCGCACGGTTCCGCGCGAATCGAAGACGACGATGGAAGGCGTCTCGATGTCTGGAAGCGCGGCGATCTCCCCGCGCAGGATCGGAAGCCGCACTGACTCCTCTCCCGCGAACGCTAGCTCGTGCCACGGCGCCGTCGGCGAGATGCTCACGAGGCGCGCCCCATCCCACCCCGGATTCCCGCCACCACCCGATTGTACGCGCCGACGAGCTCGTCGAGCATCGGGTTCCACTGGGGGCCGTGCACCACGAGCACCACAGGCGATCCCCGAAAGTCGGTGAGGTGATGTCGCCCGCCGCGCGCGTCTGCGAGCGCCAGATCGGGGGCGGTCGCTCCGACCGCCAACACCGCGGACCTCTCGCTGGTGTCGTTGCCACATTCCATGTGCTACTCCGTACGATGCAGCGAAGATCGCCACCAACGTTCGGTGCGTGGCGATCTTCGCGAGGGGTTACCTCGTCACTGCAAGTACGGTGCTCCGCTCCAGATCGATTGAGAATGAGACGGAACGCCGGCCGATGCTTCCTGCCCCGCGAGCTACCGGCTCAGCCAGTAGCTCATCTTCATCAGGAACGTGTTGTCGGGACGGATCCCGAACAGGTCACGGTAGTTCCCGCTCCAGCTTCGCGCGTCGTAAGTGTCGTCGTAGCGCTGGCGGCCCTGCGTCCAAACCAGATACAGCGTCGAGCCCGGGCGATACTCCCAGCGCACGACCGTGTTCGAGCGAAACTCCTTGTCGCTGAAACCGTTCAGCGCGCCAGCGGGCAGCAAGTACGGCACGAAGCGCGAGTCGTAATCGTTGGCGCGTGGCGTGGCGCTCAGTTCGCGCGCGTTGTCGTACGTGCCGTTTGATACGAACGGCTGCGCGTATACTTGCAGCGACAGCTCCGGCGTCACGATGTAGCTCACACGGAATGCGGTCGCGACGGTGTTCTGCTTCAGGTGCGCGAATGCATAGTGCCTGACTCCCGACGTGGCATCGTCGAAGTTACCGATCCACTGTCTGTTGTCCTCGTTGCGCGTAACTGGAATGTCGAGCGATAGCTGGAGCTGCGGCGACACACGAAGAGTCAAGCTCGGCTCGATGCTCACCAAGTGCGACCGCCCGCCGTCACCGCGCCCGGTCTCGCTGTAGAGGCCGGGTGCCAACCGCTGGCGATCGTCGCCATTGATCGACGTCCACAGGTCGAGAAACGGATCCTGCGCAACCGCCGGCCCGCCGCGCGCGCACCGGTCGCAGTACGTCGTGCCGATCTGCGACAGCGTTCCGCCAACGTTCAGGTTCCAATTGTTGTGCAAAGTCATGTGCTCGTTCGTGTTGACCGCGCGGTCGAGTGGAAGCCCTTTCGCCGACCATCGATCCCATTGGTTGCCATTGATCGTGAGAATGTTGTACAACTTCGTCGGCGTCCGAAACTGAAGTTGACCCCATGTGCTCCAACTCTGCTCGTCCGCTCTCCGCAGGTAGCCTACGTCATTGGGCTCGTAGCCCGGCGACTGGCGTTGGTAGCTCGTCTCGAATCGTGTGATCCCGCCACCGTATTTCCCTATCAGCAGCTCCTCCGCGTCGCCGCCAAGAGAAGTGCGCGTGGTGTCGAGCCCCAGCTTGGCGTCAGGCCGCTGGAAGTAGTGAACGGCATTGCGCTGCGTGCTCGCGATCGCCGCCGGAGTCCCCGTCACCTCGCTTCCGGTGACCGAGCCCGAGATCTCGTACTTGCCGTCCAAGAAGCGATGCCGCGCATTCATTCCCCCCACTGTCGCAGACCGGCGTAGATACGGCGATGTCCATGAGTCGTTGGCGCGGTCGACGGACGTCGCGACTACGCCGACGCCGCTTCGCCGCCGCGAAACTCCTGCTCGAGGCGCACGACTCCGTAGTTGGTGGTGGGCTCGATCGTCCTGTCGAGCGTTCCCGAGGCTCGCTGTGTCACCCGTCGAGCACGCCGAGTGAGAGTCCGCGCGCTATGCGACCGCTTACCTTCGCCGCACCGAGTATGGTGGTAGCCTGTGGCGGAGCTCGCATCTCCGTACAAGCTCAGGAGCTGCGGCGTGCGCCCGATTCGACGCGAATAGAACAACCCTTCGGAGCTGCAGCTGACGGTGTTGCAGTTGATGTTGAAGGTGTAGCGCCCGTTCCCTTCGACGAAGAAAGGCCGCTGCTCGCTGAAGAACGTCTCGAAAGCACCGAGGTTCAGCACCGCCGGATCGGCCTCGACCTGACCGAAGTCGGGATTGACGGTCGCGCTGAGTCGCACTCCCGGCGCCAGCCCGAATTTCAGATCGCCTCCAACCGAAAGCCGCTGCGCGCGCCCGTAGCTCGCACCGCTTTCCGTCGTCGATACGTTCTTGGTCACCGCGTATGGCATGACTTCGATTGGATGCGCGGAGCCAACGTCTCCGATCCCCGTCACCGTTCCCAGCTGCGAGGCGAAGCCGTGCACACTCGCTCGGTACAGCGGCCAACTCTCGCGTTCTTTGAATCGATCGATGTCACGCCACACTCCGAACCCGATCGTGTGCGTCGGCGCGCTCGTCGAATCCGAGCTGCGACATCGGGATCTCGAACTCCGCAGTCCAGCCGAGCGAGTCCACCGCAGTCGCGACGTTCCAGACACCATCCCACGTCTGGTCTTCCGTGAGGTCGTTGTAGATCGCGTAATCACGCTTCACTCGGCCCGGGCTCACGGCGAACTCGTATCCGCTGCGTCCGTCGTGATACGAATCGATGACGACTTTGATCTGGTCCGACGGAGGGCGCACGTCGCGGCGCGCGAGCGTGGTGCGGATCGTTGCCGGCTCCGGATCGAAGGCGCGAACGAAGACATAGATGTTACGGCTGTCGTACGCGACCTTGAATTCCGTTCGGAACCTCGGGTCTCCGTCCTCGACAGGATCGAACTGGCGAAAGCCCGACGTCGCAGGCGCCACACGCCACACATCGTCATTGTCGCGTCCGTCGATCACGGGAGGGTGATCGGCGTGCACGGCTACCGTCTGCGTTGTTGTCGCGCCGGCGGTAATCGTCGCGGCTCGCTGCGCAGGCGCCTGCGCAGCGACCACCGAGCCATGCAGCGCCATCGCGCATGCGGTAAGCGTGACGATGCTCGACGCGCCAAACGGCGAAAGGGGCGAGCGCAAATATATGATCATATGCCGTCGGCACTCCTAGGCGTGTTCGAGGGGCGGGGCGCCTAAGCCCTTCGCACCAGTTGGATGCCCCGATCGTCCCGATGGTTGAACGCTGTAGCGCAAGAAGAGAGGCCCGGCGAACCTTCGCCGGGCCTCTCGACTACGAACTTGGTGCCCTTTTACCGTTGGAGAAGGATGAGGTAGGGTGACGCCTTCCAGAACCTCTGTGGGTCGGTGATGCGGATCGGGCCGCGGAACACGCGCCCCTTCGCGTTGCTACGGTCCGCGCCCGTGAGATCCTGCCCGAGACCACCTCATAGTCGTGAGCAGCGTCGAGCGGGACGACCCGCTGCTGCAGCTCGTCGAACGATGTAAACAGCGTGGTGTCGGGATGCACGTTCGCCGCTCGAAGTGTGGAGCCGACCTTTACGATGAATGGGAAACGCGTGCCGCCTACTTCGGATACGATCGCGTGCTTCATGAGGTAGTCCTTGGTTCCCGCAATCCACCATACCTTCTGGCTCGCGACAACCGCGCGAGTCGAGGCTCGTCGTCAGCACATTCGCTCGGCCCTGAAGCGAATCGCCGCGGGCCGTCGCGACCGTGAGCGCGCTGACGAGCGAATCGCCTCGCGCAGTCTGCGTCGCGATCTGTGACTGAAGCGCGTTGACGGTTAGCCGGAAGGTGTCGAGTGCGGCCTTCATCGCGGAGTTCTGGCCCCCGAGCGCCGCCACCTTCGCGAGGCTCGAGCGAAGCCGAGCCTGGGTCGTACGGAGGCGCTGCAACGCCTCCACTGTACGAGCGCGGACCTGTTCCTCATAAGGAGTGATCGGCTCACCCTTATCCTTGGGTCGCTTGATTCCCGCCTGCGACGTAGCGGAGTCGATCGACGCGATCGCGGCAAGAAGGCTCCGCGTCGCGCCGAATAGCGAATCCTTCTGCGCCTGGAGAACCGTGTTCTGAGACGTGAGAAGCGAGTCGTGAGTGGCGGGACTCTGGGCGACGCCCGTGCCGAATCCACGGTTCCCGGCTCGTTGCCCTTGCAGGCACCGAGGAGAAGCAGGGACGCGGAAAACGGAACCACCCATCTATTGATGATACGGGTCATGCGACTTTCTCCTGATGTGTTTTTTGCTTCAAAACGAACACTTCGCTCAGGTGCTCACACGGGTCCGGACTACGCCTGCCAGAGTTGGGCCATGTTTTCGAACATTCGTTCCAAACAAACGGCGTCCTTTGGCAATCCTAAGGCAAACTAGTAGCCGGATTGCGCGTGCGGCGGCACCACCGTTGCCACCGCATCCCCTACCGTTTTCATACGAGGAACGACTATGGCTTCTGCGACTGTACTTCTCGACGAGATCTGGCGTATCTGAGGACGATGATCGTCAACGTGTTTTACGTGGGCGCGCCGACCGATGGAAAATGGACCCTCCTCGACACCGGGATACCGCACGCTTCCGCCATTCGCGGCGCTGCCGAGGAACGCTACGGCGCGAATGCGAAGCCGCAGGCGATCGTGCTCACCCATGGCCACTTCGATCACATTGGCTCGATCCATTCGCTCGTCGAAGCGTGGGACGTTCCGGTGTACGCGCACCGTGAGGAGCTGCCGTATCTCACGGGTGAGCTCGCCTATCCTGCGCCCGATCCGTTCGTGGGCGGGGGTATGGCGCTCATGTCACCGCTCTTTCCGCGCGGACCGATCGACATTCGGCCAAACGTGCGCGCCCTGCCCGATGATGGCTCGGTGCCGGGCATGCCCGGCTGGCGGTGGATTCATACGCCCGGCCACGCGCCGGGCCACGTATCCCTGTTTCGCGAATCAGACCGAAGCCTGATTGCGGGTGACGCGTTCGTCACGACCAAGCAGGAGTCGATCTACGCCGTGGCGACCCAGGCCGAGGCGGTTCACGGGCCGCCGTCGTACTTCACTCCGGATTGGGAGGCCGCGCGCGATTCGGTTCGGCGGCTTGCGGCGCTGAGGCCGAGTCTCGCGGCAACTGGGCACGGAATCCCGATGAGCGGAGAGACGATGCTCGCGCAGCTCGACGAGCTCGCTGCAAACTTCGACCTCCTCGCCATCCCGGAGCATGGCAAGTACGTCACCGAGCAGGAAGAGGTGCGGCATCACGAGCAGCAGCTGCAGCGCGAGTTGCAGCACGAGCAGCGTCACGATAACGATCGATCGCACGATAGTGCCGAGTCCAGCGATCTGGGCTAGTACGAGCCGCTGGCTGCAACAAAGGCCGCTCCCCGCGGGAGCGGCCTTTGTTGCAGCCAGCTCCGTCTCGTGTCAGGCTGCTGACAGGTTTGAGAGCTATCGTTAGCGCGAATGGGCTTACGCGTCCGAACCTCGGCCGTGGCGATGGCGGTCATCGCGATCGGCACTCTCGTCGCACCGCAAAGATTGCGCGGTCAGTCAGTCGTTCCTCTCTCTCGGTCGCAGGCAATCGAGACGGCGCTCGCTCGTGGCGCGCGGCTCGGAGTGGCGCGCGCGGATACCTCTGCCGCTTTCGCCGCCCTTCTCACCGCGCGCGCGTTCCAGAATCCAACGCTCTCGACCAGTTACAGCAAGTCCACGCCGCAGTATCATGTGACGCTGGACATTCCTATCGACTTCCCGGCGTTGCGCAGCGCGCGCATCGGCTCGGCCGCTGCGGCGCGTCAGGCGGCGCAGTACAGATTCCAGTTCGAGCGCGCGGCGGTTGCGCTCGACGCCGATACGACTTACACGCGCGCGCTAGCCGCGCTGGAGCATTCGCGACTGTCGCGCCGTAACGCTGCGGATGCCGATAGTCTTCTGGCGATCGCCGTCGCGCGGGAACGAGCCGGCGACGCGAGCGAGCTCGACGTCGAGCTCGCTCGAGTGAACGCGGGACAACAGGAGAACGTCGCGGCCGCGGATTCGCTCACCTTCATCTCCACGGTGCTCGATCTTCAGGCGGTGCTCGGCCTCGGCTCGACGTTGGTCATCGTGCCGACGGATAGCTTGCGCGCGCCGCCGGACACGACCGCTGCTATCCCGAACGGCCGCGCCGTGGGCGCTCCTCTGCAAGTCGCAGCTGCGAGCGCCACGCTACAATCCGCGACACTCGCCGCGAGCATCCAATCGCGCAGTGTCTTCACGGCGCCGAGCATCACGGCGGGCTTCGAGACGCGCGATCCTACCGGGTCCGAGAAGGGGATCCTCCCAACGTTTGGAATAGCGTTGCCGCTTCCGCTGTTCAATCGCAACTCCGGCCCGATCGCGCAAGCGCGCGCCGAGCGCGAGCGAGCGATCGCGGAGCTCACGCTTGCGCGCGTGCAGAGCGAAACGGAGATTGCGCGCGCGCTGCGTGAGCGCTCCACGGCGCTGGTGAGAGTTTCGCGCGACCGTATGCTCGTTGCGAGCGCGAACCGCGTCGCCGCGCTCTCGCTCACCGCGTATCGCGAAGGAGCGGCGACTCTCGCGAGCGTGCTCGAAGCGCAGCGCAACGCCCGCGACGTGATCGGCCAGTATGTGGACGATCTCGCGAGCGTGTGGATCGCGATCGCGGAGTTGCGCGCCATCACGCTGACACCAGCTGGGCCCACCACCGGATCGGTCAACCGATGAATCGAAACAAGATCTGCCTATTCCTGGCGCTGGCGCCGATCCTCGCCTGCGGCGCCAAGAGTGCCGGTACCTCGGATTCCACTGCTGCGGTGGTGCACGCAGGAACCGCTGTCGCGGCGATGCGCCCATTCACCGCCTCGATCGGCGCGATCGGCACCGTGGTTGCTCGCGCAGGTCATGCGGCATCCTTGAGCGCGCCAGCGCCGGGCCGAGTGAGCCGAGTGCTCGTGACGACGGGTCAACGCGTGCGAAGAGGAGAGCCGCTCGTTGCGCTGGATCAGTCGTCGTTCGTCGCGGCATTGCACAGTGCGCAAGCATCTGTCGCCGCAAGCCAGCAGGCTTACGATCGCGCGCAACGGTTGGTGCAGGAAGGAATATCGCCGCGCAAAGATCTCGAGCAGGCCGCGGCCGATCTCGCGAAGAACCGCGCCGATCTCGTGACGGCGCAACGTGCCGTGCAGCTTGCGACGCTCACATCCCCGATCGATGGCGTCGTGACTCGCATGACCGCTCTCGTCGGCGCGGCAGCGGACGTGACGCAGCCGCTGGTCGAGATCGCCGATCCTTCGATGGTCGACATCGTTCTCAGCGTGACACCGGAGCAAGCTGCGCAGATCAAGCCCGGAAACTCTGTCGCGCTCACCGTCGGCCAGACCGCCTCGGGTGAATCGCTCGGCGGCGGCACCGTCGTCGATGTTGGCGCCACTGTTGATTCCATATCGCGAAGCGTCACGGTTCGCGTCGCGGCGCGTAATCCGACGCGGCCGCTTCGCATTGGCGAGACGCTCTACGGCGCGATCGCGACGTCCACGACGAATTCGGTTGTGGTGCCTGCCGAGTCACTCGTGCCGGATGGTGAAGGGTTCAAGGTATTCGTGGTGGACGCGTCCAACACCGCGCATTCGCGGCCGGTGACAGTGGGCGGCAGAGCGGACACCGTCGCGCAGATCATCAAGGGATTGAACGCTGGCGAGCGGGTCGTCACGTACGGGGCGTACGGTGTGGACGACAGTGTGAAGATCGTGCCGGCGACGTCTGCATCGACACCGGCCTCTCGCGGGCCAGCCAAAGACAGCAAGTGACCGCACCGGCCGGAGTGGCGCCACGCCGCTCGCTGTTCGGGCTGCTCGCCGAGCAGCGCCGCTTCGTGTATCTCGCCGTCGCGGTCGCTGAGCGCGGCGGGGCATCTGGGCGGCGTTCTCAGCTGCCATCGGCGATCTACCCCGAGCTGACGTTCTCGCGCATCACAGTCGTCGCGCAGGGCTCGCTCGCTCGGCGCGCGGCAGGTGTTGTTCGCGATCACGCGGCCGATCGAGGAGGCGGTGAGCGTCGTGCCGGGTGTGACGCGCGTGCAGTCGCGCTCGATTCGCGGCGGCAGCGAGACCAACGTCACGTTCGCGCCGAACGACCGACATGATCGTCGCGCTGCAGCAGGTGCAGGCGCGCGTCAACCAGGTCCGCAGCGACGCTGCCCAGCCGGATCTCGACATCGAGGTCGAGCGGCTGACGCCGTCGCTGTTTCCGATCCTCTCGTACAACCTCGAGGGCGGCGATCCGGCGACGCTGTACGATATCGCGCGCTACCAGATCAGGCCGCTCATTTTCGCGCGTGCCGGGCGTTGGGCGCGTGGACGTGCAGGGCAAGCGACGTGCGCGAGATCGAGGTCGATCGCCGATCCCGCGCGGCTCGCGGCGCAGGGGATGACGTATCGACGATCTCGCGAACGGCGATTCAGGCGGCGACGACGGTCGACGCGGTCGGCCGCATGCCGCAGGATTACCGGCAGTATCTGATCGTGACGACCACGGAAGCGCACTCGGCCGACGACATCGCGCAACATCGTCGTTGGCGCACGGACTGCGCGTGCGCGACGTCGCGACGGTGCAGTCGGGCACCGAAGACCACGTGCGCATCGTCGCCGGCGACGGCAGGCCCGCGGCGCTGCTCAACATCACGCGGCAGATCGGCGGCAACACGCTCAGCATCGCCGACAGCATCGCGGCGCATCGCGGCGAGTCTGCGAAGACGCTGCCGCCGGGCGTGACGCTCAAGCCGGTGTACGATCAGGCGTCGCTGGTGCGCGACGCCGTGAAGTCGGTGCGCGACGCGATGATCATCGGCGCCGTGCTCGCCGTCATCATGCTGCTCATCTTCCTGCGCCACGCGCGCATCACCGCGATCAGCGCGTCGTCGATTCCGCTCACGATGGCGATCACGGTGTTCGTGATGTCGCATGGTCGGCCAGACGTTCAATCTGATGACGCTCGGCGCGATGGCGATCGCGATCGGGCTCGTGATCGACGACGCGGTCGTGATCACGGAGAACATCGTGCGGCACCTCGCATCTCAAGCCCGACCGGCGCGCTCGCGATTCGCGACGCCGTGCAGGAGCTGATCTGGCCCGTGACGACGTCGACGATCACGACGGTCGTCGTGTTCCTGCCGCTCGGCCTTGCTCACTGGCGTCGAAGGCCAGTTCTTTCACGCGCTGTCGATCACGCTGACGATCGCCGTGCTCGTGTCGCTCGTCCTCGCGCTCACGATCATTCCGCTGCTGAGCGAGCAGTTTCTCACGAGCGTCGAAGAGGCGGCGAAAGAGTCCGAGCATGCGGCGGAGCACCGCGCGGCGTGCTCGCGCGCGTCGGCCGCGCGATCGACTCGCTCGCCGACAGGTACGAGCGCGCGCTCGGCGCGCGCGCTGCGCCATACGCGCGCTGGATCATCGCGATCGCCCTCGTGCTGATCGTCGCTGGCGTATGCGTCCAGCTTCGTCGGCACCGGATTTCTGCCGGAAATCGACGAGGGCGCGTTCGTGCTCGACTACTTCACGCCCGGCGGCACGGCGCTGGCCGAGACCGACCGCCAGGTGCACATCGTCGAGAGGATTCTGGCGCGCGACGCCGGAAGATCACGGGCACGTCGCGGCGAACCGGCGCCGAGCTCGGGCTGTTCGCCACGGAGCAGAATCGCGGCGACATCATCGGTGCGTCTCAAAGCCGAAGGCGACCGAAGCCGCTCGAGCTTCGAGGTGATCGACGACGTGCGCGGCAAAAGGTGCACGACCGCGCGTTCCGCGGCTGCGCATCGAGTTCGTGCAGATCCTGTCCGACGTGATCAACGATCTCGCGGGCGCGGCGCGGCCGGTCGAGATCAAGTTGTTCGGCGCCGATCTCGACGCGCTCGAGGCGTACGCCAAGTCGCTCGAGCCCCAAGCTGGCGAAGGTCGACGGCGTCGAGGATCTCTTCAACGGCGTGAGCGAGCCAAGCGCCGAGATGCGACATGACGATCAACCAGGCCGAGGCGAACCGCGTTGGGCTCACGCCCGACGCAGGTGAGCGACGCGGTCGAGCGGCGCGCTGCTCGGCGTGCCGGCCGGCGAAGTTCGTCTCGACGATCGCTCAGATCGCGCGTGCGCGTGCGCGCGCCGGACTCGGTGCGATTCGACCCGGCGCTGCTCGGCGCAGATCCCGATCGTCGGTCACCGACGACCACAGGCGTCAGTACCGCTCGGCGCGATGGCGACCTTCCAGCCAGCGGACACGCGCGTCCGAGCTGCTGCGCGAGAATCAGCAGCAGATGATCGACGATGACGGCGGATGTCGAGCGCGCGCTCGCTCGGCGCGTTCATGAACGACGTGAAGAGCGTGCTCGCCGCGAATCCGCCGCCGCGCGGGCATTCGCGTAGAGCTCGGCGGCCAGTACGCGGGCCAGCAGGCGGCGTTTCACGCGCTGCTGCTCGTGCTCGCGCTGGCCGCGGCGCAGCGTGATCGGCGTGATGGTCATTCAGTTCCAGTCGTTCGTCGAGCCGCTGGTCGTACTGCTCGCCGCGCCGCTGTCGTTCGTCGGCGCGATCGGTGCTGCTGCTCATCACGGGCACGCCGCTCAACGTGTCGTCGTTCATGGGGCTGATCCTGCTCGTCGGGCTCATCGTGAAGAACGGCATCATTCTGCTCGACTTCACGCATCATCGCATGCGCGAACGAAGGGCTCGCGCTCGAGCCGGCACTGCGCGAGGCGGCGCGCATCCGTCTGCGCCCGATCCTCATGACGACGCTCTGCACGCTGTTCGGACTGCTGCCGCTCGCGCTCGGCATCGGCGCCGGCAGCGACATGCAGAAGCCGCTCGCGCTCGCGGTGATCGGCGGGCTCGCGCTCTCGACGCCGATCACGCTGTTCCTGGTGCCGACGCTGCTCGTCATGATTCGAGGGCGCGACTACAAGCTTTCACGCGCGGCGTGACCGCGCCGCAGTGACACGAATGATTCACCGCGCGCAACGCGCATACCCGGGCAATCGCCCAACAATGGACATCAGATGACGCCTTTCAACATTCGCAGAGTATTTGCCCTTGCGTGCGTGGCGCTACCGCTGACGCTCGGCGCCCAGTCGTACCACGTGACCAACCGCGTGAAGCTAGGCGGCGACGGTGGGTGGGACTACCTCACGGTCGACACCGTTGGCCACCGGTTGTTCATCGCGCGTGAGAATCGCGTGATGGTCGTGGATCAGTCGGACAACCACTTGATCGGCGAAATCCCGGGGTTCAATCGGGCGCATGGTGTCGCCTTCGCGTACAACGTTGGCCACGGATTCGCGACATCGGGCGGCGACAGCAGTGTGATCATGTTCGATCTCAAGACGCTGAAGGTGCTCGGCAAGTCCAAGGCGGCGGACGACGCGGACGCGATACTCTATGATAGGCCGTCCAATCGCATATTCGCCATGAACGGTGATGCGGGATCGGCTTCTGCCATCAATCCGGTCACAGGCAAGCGGATCAAGAACATACCGCTCGGGGGCAAACCCGAGTTCGGCGTGAGCGCGGACAATGGAAAATTGTACGTGAATCTCAAGGACAAGAGCGAGGTCGCCGAGCTGGACGCGCGAACGATGCGCGTGACGCGCCACTGGTCGCTCGCCCCGTGCGAATCGCCGAGCGGTCTGGCGATCGATCGTGCGCACATGCGGCTGTTCAGCGGCTGCCATAGTAAGGTGATGGCCGTTTCTGACATCCGGAGTGGCAAGGTGGTCGCGACGATCCCGATTGGCGAGGGAGTCGACGCGAATGCGTACGATGCTGGCACCGGCCTCGCGTTCAGCTCGAACGGCGACGGGACCATCACCGTCGCGAGCGAACAGGGCGGGAAGTACGCGGTCGTTCAAACCATCGCGACGATGCCAGCGGCGCGTACGATGACGATCGACCCCAAGTCGCACAAGCTGTACACAGTGTCTGCCGAGTTCGGGCCAGCGCCCGCAATCGCGCCAGGCGCGCCGCGGCGGCGTCCGCCAGTCCTCCCGGGCACCTTCGTGTTGCTGGAGATCGAACGATAGAATCGCAGGGGCGCGTAATCGTACGGACAGCTCCGCGTATTACACTCATTAGAAGTGCGTGAATGATCACGCGCAACTTCAGATCGGAGGTACGATGATACGGTTCACCATCGCGCTCGGAGCGGCATCGCTCGCGGCGACGCCGCTGCTCGCGCAGGGCACACCCAAGACGGACATCCCACCGGCGCTAGCCAAGCAGGCGAAGATCTCGCTCGACTCCGCGCGGGGCATCGCGGTTAGGCGGGTTCCAAACGGGACGATCCAGTCGCAGGAGCTAGAGAACGAGCACGGCCGCTTGATCTATCCGTTCGACATGAAGATCGCGGGCAAGACAGGAATCGAAGAGGTGAACGTCAACGCGAAAACCGGCGCGATCGTGGCCGTCGCGCACGAGAACCCAAAGGACGAGCAGAAGGAAGCGAAGCAGGAAGCCAAGGAAGCGAAAAAGCCTTAGACCACGCTAACGGCCGGTGTGCGCGGTGAAGATCGCCTTGGGGATCATCACGTGCACGCCGACGGTGCCGTCGACGAGCTGCGTGACGTCGACGTCGCACGCCACGCTCGACGAGCATGTAGGCGTCGTCCTTGCGACAACCTTGCGCTGCATCAGGAACTCGATCGCCTGCGCGGACCGCCGTCTTCGTCGCGACCACGAGGTCGCTTGTCGGTTCCCATCGCGATCCAGTGCGTCGGCGTCTCGCCGCGCGGCCAAGTGAGGTGCATGTCCTTCCGCACGATCACGCTGAAAGGTCCCGACGAGTGAAGTCTCCAGCGCGGTGATGTCGACTTCGCCGTTACCCTGGCCGGCGTGGCCGTCGCCGATCTCGAGCAGCGCGCCGGCGGCGTGCACCGGGATGTAGAGTGTCGTGCCCGCGACGAGCTCCTTGTTGTCGAGATTGCCGGCGTGAATGCCCGGCGGCGCGCTGTTGAGCCTCCCCATCGATGCCGGCGGCGCGACGCCTATGCTTCCGAAAAATGGACGAAGTGGAATGTCGATCCCAGGCGCGAAGTGAGCGACCATGCTTCTTCGCATCGAGCGGGATGATCCGCATCTTCGAGTAGCCGTAGTCTTCGGGAATGAACCCGCTCTTTGCGCCGAAGGCGTTGTACGCGTACGGGATGGCGAGGTCGATCTTCTCGATTCGCACCTCGAGCACGTCGCCCGAGTCGGCGCCGGCGACATAGATCGGGCCGGTGAGGATGTGCCCGCCCGGCCCTTTGTTCGTGACCTGTCCGTAGATGTCGCGCAGCGACTGCTCGACGTCCGTCGGCGCGACGCCCGCGCCTTCGAGTCGCGCGGGCGACGACGTGATCAGCGTCCCGACGACGATGCGGTCGCCAGAGTTAATACGCAGCACAGGCTTGGCGGCCGCGTCGTAATAACCCCATGCCACGGTCGATGGAGTCGGCATGATGCGATGCGTTGCCGGAGCGGCGGCCTGCTGCGCGCCGGCCGCGCCGGCGCAGAGTAGAAGCAGCGCGGCAGGAATGCGAGTGAGCATTTCAGTTGGGATTGCGTGATCGTGCTGTCGCTACAACGATACGGCAAACTCAGTGTTCCCGCATCGAGAGGCGCGCGTGTTGCGTCCGTGAGCCGGCATGTTTCGCAATCTCGTGCGCGTGCTAGTTGGATCGCTGGTCTTAGCAGCCACGCTGCCAGCGCCGAGCGCCGCGCAATCCAGGATCGTATCCGATTCAGCGCCGGATCGAGTCGCCGTGCCGATGGTCCGTGGCGGGACTTTCGTCGAAGCGGGCGCCGCGCTCGGGCTCGCCGCCGCGCTCGACCGCCCGATGCGGCGATGGCTGCGAGGTAACGGCGACGACACCGGTGTGACCCACGCTGCGTCTGAAGCTGGAAACGCGCTTGGCAGCGCCCGTTACCTCATCCCTGCAATGATCGCGTCCTATGGCGTCGCTCGCGTATCCGGATCGCACGGCGCCGCACGCGACGTGATTTACGCAGCCGCAGGCTATGCTGTGGCGGATATTACCGAGGGACTGATCAAGACCGCGGCCGGACGCGAGCGCCCGCTCGTCCACGGAGATCCTACGGCGTTCCATCCCTTTAGCGGGCGCGGTGACTACCACTCGTTTCCGTCGGGACATATGACGCACATAACGTCAATCGTGACTGCGGCCGCGATCGAGTCCGGCGATCCGTGGGTCCGCGACGTCGGAGTCGCGGCGGTGACACTGACGGGATGGCAACGCATACACGCCGATCAGCATTGGGCTTCGGACGTTGTCGCGGGTGCGATCGTAGGAAACCTCGCGAGCCGAATCGTGATCGACAGGCTCCGGCGACGCTGAGTGATTCTCGGCGTGCCGGCCCAGATGGGCCGGCACGCCGACCGTTCTACAGGTTGTATTTCGCGCCGAAGTAGATCGTGCGGCCGTAGTACTCGCGCTGGATCGCGTAGTCGTGCTTGGTAGTGCCGGAGAAGAACCCGAACACCGCATTGTTGAGATTCAATCCCTGCAGCTGTATCTGAACGCGATCGGTGAAGTTGTAGATCACGGAGCCGTCGATCTGCGAGTGCGAGTAGAAATAGGTGTCGCCTGACGGGCTGGCGCTGCCGTCACCGTAGCTCGAGATGTTCGCGCCCTGATACGCCCACCCTATGCGCGACGACACTCGCCCGTAATCGTAGGTCATCGCGACGTTCGCTAGGCTTGGCGATTGGCGCTGCAGCGGCGCGTAGCGTCCCGAAGCCGGATCCACTAGGACGCGCGAATTGACGTGCGTGTAGTTGGCGTCGAAGCCCAGGCCCGCCATCGCGCCTGGCAAGAAGACGAGACGCTGCGCCCACTCCGCCTCGACGCCAAGCAGATGCCCCGAGCCACCGTTCTCGGGGCGTGTGCCGAGCTGACCCGTGAATGCCGCGATTGGACCAGAGTACGTAAAGGTCTGATTGAAGATGAAGTCAGTGAGGCTCTTGTAGAACACGCCGCCCGATATCACACCGACCGACGGAAAGAAATGCTCGACGAGCAGATCGTAGTTCCAGGCGTGCTGCGGCTTCAGGTTGGGATTGCCTTCAGTAAGGTTGTTGGGATCGGATTGGCTCCCGCCGAGGGTGCCGTGCAGGGATGGCGCAAGCGCTGCGTAGTCTGGGCGCGCGATGCCGCGCGTGACGGCAAGTCTGGCGTCGGTGCGCGGCGCGACGGTGTACTTGAGCTGAACGCTCGGAAACAGATCGGTGTACGTCTGCGATCCAGGCACCGTCGTGATGCCGGTGGCGTTTCCATCGGCATCTTGTGTCACGGCATGGCCAGTGTACGTCGCGTGAGTGTTCTCCATCCGCAATCCGAGATATAGCTCGACCGGCCCAGCCGTCGTCGTATTGCTCACGTAGGCAGCGTAGATCCGCTCCGACCCGTTGATGCTCGCGAGCGCGTTGCTCGCCGTGTCCGTTCCGTTCGTGAAAGCGTTCGCTGATGAGTTCTCGAAGCTTCGCGCGGTACGTTCGTCTGGCATCGGCCCGATCGTGAACGCGTTGGTCGCGTACGAGTAGTAGTGCGGATCGGAGAAGCTGCTGAGCGCCGACGTGAGCGGTAGCGAGCTGCCGGAGAACCAGAATCCACCCGTCGCGGTGAAGTCTTTGCGCTCGTCGCGGATCTTGCCGCCGTAGCTCAGCGTCGCGCTCCAGGGGCCCTGCGTGTGCCATGGCGTCGAGAAGTCGAGAGCGCTCCCGATGTCCCGACCGCGCGCCGCCTGATCGATCGTGAAATAGTGGCTCAACGCGAAGTTTGCCGGATCGTTAGCGGCGCTCGTCATCGTTGGAGTCGCGTAGCGAAAGGTCGGCACCGTCGTATTCGACGCGTCGTAGGCGACGGTGAGACCAGCGCCGTTGGGTCCGTCGTATACGAAAGGACTAAAGCGGTAGTCACGCAGCGTCGACGAAGTGCGCGCGGCGTTTAGGGTGAGTTTGGCGGTGGTGCCACCCAGCATCGTGCGCCCGCTGAGGTTGCCTCCCCAAAGGTTTTGGAGCGGTGTGCGGCGGAACACCATTCGCGTCACCTCCGCGCCGGTCCCGAATCCGTGCGCACCCACGCCCGCCGAATCTCCATTCGCGCCGAAGCTCGATCCCGTCACCCCGGTCGCGACGTCGTTGTTGTACGTCGTGCCGTAGTCTTCGAACCGGCTATACAGGCCCTTCAGCGATATTGCGAAGACCCGCCCGCGAACCGGTAGTCGATGTCGCCGCCGAGGCCATAACGGTTGCGGCGGTACTCGTAGTCGCGCTGGCTCCATTCGATTGGGATCGGCCTGCCGCTGGCGTCGGTGCTCCACGCCGGTTCGAGATCGTTGCTCGTCCGGTTGTTGCGGTCGGCCGACCCGCCGAGCAGCAGTCCCAGCCTCTGGTCTGTGCCGAAGCGACCTCCGTAGGCAAACCCACCCTGATACTGATTCTTGTTCAGCAGCGTGATCTGCCCGTACTGGCCCGAGATGTACCCTTTCGGCGCTCCCTCGGGGGTCTTGGTCACGAGATTCACGGAGCCTCCGATGGCGTCGGCGTCCATGTCGGCCGTGAGAGTCTTGCTCACCTCGACTGCCGCTAGCACGTCGGACGGAACGTCGTCGAGCTTCGCGACCCGGCTGCCGCGCTCACTTCCTGGAAGGTGCGCACCGTCGATCGTGACGTTGTTGAGTCGCGGCTCGGTTCCGCGGACCTGCACGAACTTACCCTCACCTTCATCGCGCTCGGTCGTCACACCCGGCATTCGGCCCGCGGCTTCGGCGGCGTTCGCGTTCGGAAGCGCGCGGATGACGTCTCCGGCGAGGACGTTCACGACGTTCGGCGCCTCGACGCGCCGCTCGAGCGCGGAAGCTTGCGTCTCACCGAGGCGCTGCGCGGTGACGACCACATTCCCAAGGACTTCCGCCGACACACGGAGTCTCACGTCGCGCTCGGTCGCGCGACCATTGGCGACATCGACCGTCGCCGAGTCCGGAGCGAAGCCAAGCTTTACGACACGAACCAGGTATCTCCCCTGTGGGACGCGCTCCACTCGGTACATGCCGCTCGAGTCTGCGACACCACCCAATAAAGTGCCGAGAACGTGGACCGCGGCACCCGGCGCCGGGTGCCCGTCGGAGTCGAGCACATGTCCACGCAGCGACCCTTGCGCGCCGAGGATTACAGGGGCGAAGCACACGGCGGCGAGCACCGTGTGAAGGATGATCGTCGGACGTGACACGGACATTTGGGCTCCGATGGTGAACGCGGCTCACTCGCATGCCAAAGGCGCAGCAAAGCTGCGCCGCGACAGCGCGAAGACTACGTTACGGGCCGAAGCTGTCAAGAAGGTTACAAAGCGTCACGACCGAATTTCTTTCTACTTTCTTAGCTCCCCGGCTTATCACCGGCACTGCCTGCCGCATACCGCGTTCGCAAGCTCGACTTTGGTCGTCAGATACATCGCGCCGGATACGTAGTCGATCGTCACGGGGCTGAAGCGCTCCAGAAAGGTGTTTCCCACGAGTCCCGCGGCATCCGCGCGCGCGAAGTATCCGCGCCGCTCCTGTCCTAGCACCCACGGCTGGCTCACGTGCGCAGTGCCGACCGACAGATCGTGGACGCGGATCGCGCCGAGTGCGGTGGGACCCCCAATTCCGTGCGCGTCGATCCGCTTGCGCTCGATGCCGGTCGATGAGCCCAGCTCGTCCCAAAGCGAGTACGGAAGTGTCGCGTATGCATCGCCACCCGTGCTGCCGAGCCCGGTGTCGAGCCGTAGCTGCGCTCGAAAGCGTCCATCGAATACCGCGTCGAAGCGCGGTGCGCTCGCGTCGATCACGAAGGGTACTCTCGTCGCGCCCGAACTGGAGTCCGGGGCGGCGGCGGCGGACAGCGTGATCTCACGAGCGGCAAAGTCTATTCGTACCGACAGGCTCTGGAGGATATCGTAGCCGATGACGCCCGCCAGCGGTGAGCCGTCCGGCGCACGCATCGTCGAGAGGTCTGTGGCCGCAGCAAATATCCCGGGTTGCTCGAAGCAGCCGATCGAGAGCGTATCGATCGCTACGATCTCCGCGCGCTGGCGGCCCGTAGTGCCCTCGACCGTCGCGGTATCGACCACGCGAAGACCGAGCTTTCGCGCGACCCGGCGGTCGACGACGACGGCGCCGCTTCCGGTGTCGAGCAGGAACCAGCCAGCCATTCTGCCGGCAATCGTCGCCTGCACGTATATCCCGTGGTCGAGATACGCGAATCGCACCGGCTTGGCCGACGTGGCGCCCGATGATGCTGCCGGCGCGGCGCATGCCTCTCCGCGGGTTCGCACCGCTGCATTCGGATCGGAAAGGGCCATCCCAATCACCGCGACCGCGAACAACATGCACCCATCCGAGGCTCCGCATCGAGTGCGGTTGCATCTTGGATGTAGCGGCGGCGACTATGGATTTCCTCGATTGCTCAGGAGTTACAACACCGGTAGAAAGCGTTTACGCATCGTTCATGTGCCGTAGCGCGTACGGTAACGTGAAGCGCGTTCGCCTCACTGTCCGCACACAGCGCCGTTCTTACTCCGTAAACCATACATGACCTCTCTTTCACGCTCGCTCTGCCTGGTTGCCGGCGCCCTCGCGCTCCCGGCGGCCCTGAGCGCCCAGAACCCGGCGCTTTCGCCGACGGAGCAGCGAATCGTCGCCTACGTGCGAGCGCATTCCGCCGATCAACTCGCGCTTCTCGAGAAGGCGGTGAACATCAACAGCGGCACACTCAACCTCGTGGGGGTTCGCGAAGTTGGAAGGCTCTTCCAGCCGCGTTTCGCAGCACTCGGGTTCGACGCGCGCTGGATCGCACTTCCCGATTCGGTGGGCCGTGCGGGTCATCTCTTCGCCGAGCGTAAGGGGAGCAAGGGAAAGCGCCTCTTGCTCATCGGTCACCTCGACACGGTTTTCGAAGGTCAAGGCGAGCGGTTCGTTCGACATGACACGCTTGCGAGCGGCGCAGGCAGCAGCGACATGAAAGGGGGCGACGTTGTCGTCATCGGCGCGCTCGAAGCGCTGAAGAGCGTGGGCGCGCTCGAGGGAACACGCATCATCGTCGCCTTTACCGGTGACGAAGAAGACGCTGGACCGCTCTTCAAGATCTCGCGCCAACCGCTCGTCGATGCCGCAAAGCGTAGCGACGTCGCCCTAGGCTTCGAAGAGGATGCCGGCAAAGGAACGATCGCGCGACGCGGAATGAGTGGGTGGAAGCTCGCGGTCACGGGGACGCAATCGCACTCGTCGGGGATCTTCACCGCTGGAGCGGGCGACGGCGCGATCTACGAGGCGGCTCGCATCCTCGACACATTCCGACAACGTCTGTCGGGCCAACGATATCTCACTTTCAACCCTGCGCTCATCATCGGCGGGACCGACGTCACCTACGACTCGACCAAGCTCGCAGGCACCACAGCCGGCAAGGACAACATCATCGCGCGCACCGC